>JAICRD010000163.1 GCA_025937535.1 Chloroflexota bacterium
CGGCCCCCGTCCCGGCACCGACTCGGCCGACGCGCCTAGCGACGTGACGGCCGGCGACACGTGGATCGAGAGTGGCCGATGGCGGCTGGAGATCGACCCCGAGCGTGGATGGATCGCGCGGCTCCACGACCGGCGTCACGGCCGCGACGTGTTCTCCGGACCCGCTGGGTGCGCCGTCGTGGCAGAGGACCGCAGCGACACGTGGAGCCACGGCGTGACGCACTTCGGCCGTGGCGAGGACGCGTTCGAGGCGGACCGAGTTCGGCTGCTGGAGGACGGCCCGCTGCGGGCCACCATCCGGGCCGAGACGACACGCCGCTCGGACGGCTCGCGACTGACCTACGAGTACAGCGTCCACCGCGAGCACGACGTGATCGAGGTCCGGACCGCGGTGGACTGGCGCGGCCGGTTCGAGATCCTCAAGCTGCGCTTTCCGGTCGCCGTCGAGGATCCGGTCGCGACCTGGGAGACGAGCTACGGCCACATCGAGCGAGCCGCCGACGGCGCCGAGCGGCCGGGTCAGCGCTGGGTCGACTTGAGCGGCGCCACCCCCGATGGCGATCGGGCCGGCGTGAGCATCCTCAACGACGGCAAGTACAGCAGCGACGTGCTCGGCTCCGAGGTCGGGCTGACGGTGCTCCGATCGCCGATCTACGCCTGGCACGACCCCTTCGTGCCCGAGCCCGACGGCGTCTATCCCTTCACCGACCAGGGCGTGCAGGTCTTCCGCTACGCGATCCTCGCGCACGACGGCGACTGGCGCGCCGCGCACGCGGTACGCCACGCGGCCGAGCTCAACATGGAGCCGATGGTCGTGCTCGAGACGGCCCACGAGGGGCCGATGCCGCCCTCGGCCTCCTTCGCGACCTGCTCGGCGCCGGGCGTGGTGCTTTCCGTGCTGAAGCGCGCTGAGATCGGCGAGGCGCTCGTCCTGCGCGCGCACGAGACGTGGGGACGGGCGGTCGACGCACGCATCGAGCTGCCGCGCTGGGGCATCGGGATCGACGTCGCCTTCGGGCCGAGCGAGCTCAAGACGTTCCGGATCGAGCCGGGCGGCGAGGTGGTCGAGACCGACCTGCTCGAGGGGCTCGAGGTCACGCCTCGGTAATGGAGCGCAGCCGGTTGCGCCGAACGATCGATCTCGATGGGGAGTGGGAGCGCCGCGACTTCATCGACGAGGCCTGGCGGTGGAGCGATGCCCTGCGTGGGTCGGCTGACTCATCGGCCGAGGACGGGCCCCCGGTCAAGGCGGGGCTGTCGTCGGGCTGGCGCCCGGCGCACGTCCCAGGTTCCGCGATCGACGACGCGTGGCGTGCCGGCGAGATCCCGAACCCGTACGTCGACCGCAACTCGCTCGCCGCCGAGTGGATTCCGGAGCGGACGTGGGCGTATCGGCGGCGCTTCATGATCCCCGCAGACGGCCTCGACCGATCCGTCCTGCGCTTCGACGGCATCGATCCGGGCGGCGTCGTCTTCGTGGACCGCGAGGAGATCGGGCAGCATCGCGGCATGTTCCTCCCGCTCGAGCTCGAGCTGACCGGGCTCGAGCCGGGATCGCATGACCTGGTCGTGGTGGTCGACCGCGCCACGTGGCTGCCCTCGCAGGTCAGCCGCACCGAGCTGGCGCGCGAGCATCACAGCCGCATGGCGTACGGCTGGGACTTCTGCCCGCGGCTGGTGCACAGCGGCATCTGGCGCTCGGTCCATCTCGACCGATTCGACGCTCGCCTCGGAGGACCGCGGATCGCGATCGACCTCGCTTCGGACCATGGCGTGGCCAACGTCGCGGTCGAGTGCTCCATCGAGGGCGACGCGGCCACGCTCCATGCCGCCGTCATCGATCCTGTGGGCAGCCTGGTGGCCGCGGATGACGCGATCGTCGACGGCGACCGCGTCAGCCTCGGCTTGACGGTCGAGCGGCCGGTGCTGTGGTGGCCGAATGGCATCGGCCAGGCGGGCCTCTACCGGCTGGACCTCCGCCTCCAGGATGCGGAGGGGCAGAGCCTCGACGAGCGGTCGACCACCTTCGGCATCCGGACCGTCGAGCTCGCTCCGATCGAGGGAGCGGCGAGCGATGCTCGGCCGTACACGCTGGTCGTGAACGGCCGTGCGACCTGGATCCGGGGCTGGAACTGGGTGCCGATGGACGCGGCCTACGGCGTGCCGCGGCCGCAGCGCCGGCATCGGCTCATCGAGCTGCTGCGCCGGGCGAACGTCAACATGCTGCGCGTGTGGGGTGGCGGCCTGATCGAGTCGGACGGCTTCTACGATGCCTGCGACCGTGCCGGAATCATGGTGTGGCAGGAGTTCATCCAGTCGAGCTCGGGCGTCGCCAACACGCCGTCGGACGACCCGGGGTTCGTCGAGCTGATGCGGTCCGAGGCAGAGGCGATCATCCCGCTGCGCGGGCACCACCCGTCGCTCGCCATCTGGTGCGGCGGCAACGAGCTGGCCGATCCCGACGGCCGGCCGCTCGACGACCGCCATCCGGTCCTTGCCGCGTTGCACGACGCCCTCACGCGACTCGATCCGACGCGTGCATGGTTCCCGACGTCGCCGAGCGGGCCGCGCTTCGATAACAGCCTGGCGGCCGTGGCCGAGGACCCGGCATCGCTGCACGACGTGCACGGTCCATGGGAGCACCAGGGCCTGGAGGAGCAGCACACGCTCGCGGCGGCAACGACGAGCCTGCTGCACAGCGAGTTCGGCGTGGAGGGCATGACGAACCTGCCGGCCCTGCGCGCCACTGTCACGGACGCGCAGCGCTGGGGTGCCGATCGGAGCGACCCCGTCATGGCGCACCGGGGCGCGTGGTGGAACAACGAGCCGTTCGTGCAGGAAGCCTTCGGTGGCGGTCTGTCGCTCGAGGAGCTCGAACGCGCCAGCCAGCACCTCCAGGCCGATGGGCTGCGCACCCTGGTCGAGGGCGACCGGCGCCGCTGGCCCCGCAACGCGGGCTCGTTGCCGTGGGTCTTCAACGAGCCATTCCCGAACGCCTGGTCGAACGCCGCGGTCGACTACTTCGGCGTCCCGAAGGCCGCCTACCACGCTGTCGCGGAGGCGTATGCGCCCGCCGCCATCGGGCTGAGCTTCGCCTCGCAGGCGCTCGAGGGCGCCGATCGGTTCGCGGTGAATCCGTGGGTCGTCAACGACACCGATGAGGTGCTGCGTGGCGATCTCCTGGTCACGCTCCACGACGGTGCCGGGCGTCGGATCGACGATGCTCGACGACCGCTCGAGGTGGCGCCGAATGCGGTCGGCACCGCGCGGGAGATCGTGTTCGGCGTCCCCGGCGATGCGGCCGACGTCCTCGTCCTCGACGCCTCCTTCGCCGGGCTGAGCACCCGCCGGCTGCTGTCCCGGACCGCCACGCTCGCGCCGATGCGCGGCCTGGCACTCGCCGACCTGGCGGCGTCGGTCAGCGTCGACGGCGATCGCTGGACCGTCCGGCTGCGCGTGACCGGCGCGGTTCCGGCGCTCGACGTGCGGCTGTCCGACGATCGCCCGATCGGCTGGCCGGAACGTCCCGGCGCCGCCTATCTCGACGCCAACCTCGTCACCGTCCTGGGCTCGGAGGCCCGAAGCATCGAGGTCGTCTGGGACGACGTGACGGCCAGCGATCGGCGTCTCCGCCTGAGCGGCTGGAACGTCGCCGAACGGGTGCTGACCGGTGGCTGAGCGGCTGTTCGTCGAGATCTTCGAGCCGGATGGAACCTCCACCGACGGGATCACCGCCACCGACGGAGAGGGAACGGCCCGCACGCCGAGCGGCTTTCGGATCTCGTGGCGAGGTGCCGCGCCGGCGGCGTTCAGCGGCCTCGATGTCGATATCGCCTACGAGGGCGTCGAGCCGGTC
Organism: Chloroflexota bacterium; assembly: GCA_025937535.1. Classification (GTDB taxonomy): domain Bacteria; phylum Chloroflexota; class Limnocylindria; order QHBO01; family QHBO01; genus JACDBZ01. Next base: position 3,857 of record JAICRD010000163.1, read on the forward strand.
GAGCGCGGTTTCCGGATCGGCCTCGAGCTCGGGAATGCTGGGGACGTGCCGGCCTGGTTGATCCCGGGGTTGTTCTACGCCGAGAACCGCCTGCCGAGCTGTCGCCGCACCTACCCGCGCTACGAGATCGGCGTCAACGAACCACCCCGCATGGTTTCCGAGCGCTGGTCGTTCCGCGGCGATCGGGCGGCGACGCCCGCCGTCTTCTGCTGGCAGGACGGTCGCATGACCGCGCTCTCTCTCGATCCTGCCGCCGAGTTCGGCTCGGCGGGAATCGGCTTCGAGGGAAGCCGCGAGCGAACGCGGATCTGGATCGACCTGCCGTATCGCGAGGAGCCGATCACGTACCGCGGTTACGACGTGCCCGACCCGCCCGAGGCGCTGATGCACCGCTGGGAACCGGGCGACGCAACCGTCGTTCCGCTCCGGGTTGCCACCGGCCCCGGCGACCGGCACGGGTACGTTGCGTTCCTGCGCTGGCTGTGGGAGCGCCGCTCCGGCGAGGGCGCGGAGCCATGGGTCTCCGTTGCGGAGGCCGCCGAGCTCGCCGCGGACGGCCTCCTCACCTGGCACTACCACCCGGAGCATCGGGCGCTGTACGAGACTGCCGCCTTCGAGCGGAACCTCGACGGCACGGCCGGCGGCGAGGGCGACCGTCCCCACATGCACGTCGGATGGGTCAGCGGCGCGCCGTGGGCGGCCCAGCTGCTCGCCTGGGGCCGCCGGATCGGCTCGGAGGCGCATGTCATGGCCGGCGCCGACGTCCTCGACCACATCGCCGAGAACCTGTCGCCGTCCGGCACGTTCTGGGCGGAGTGGACGCTCGAGCATGGCTGGGGGACGGGATGGAGCCCGCCGGGCACGGTGCACGCCAACACCATCGGGCAGGCGACGCTGTTCTTGCTGCGAGCCCTCCGCGTTGAAGACGCCCACGCGGCCGGCCATCCGACGTGGGAGGTTGCCGCGCGGTCGAACCTCGATGCCATGGCCAACCGCCAGCGCGAGGACGGCAACCTGGGCACCTATCACGATGCCGAGACGGGGGAGGTGACCGAGTGGGACGGTGGCGGCGCGTTGGTCTGGATCGCCGCCCTGCTCGAGGGCGCCGAGCGCTTCGGCGACG
>JAICRD010000067.1 GCA_025937535.1 Chloroflexota bacterium
ACCGTCGCGGCTCGTGGGCGCGCTCGAGAACCTCCTCGTAGATGGGGCGGCGGTAGACCTTCGGCGCGCGGCTCGGCAACTTCACTCACTCCGTTGAGTGTTTTTACTCAGTAGCGTGAGGAAGTTTACTCAGTACCAATCTCAACGAAGGCCCGTCGCAGCGCTTCGGCGGCTCCGGAGGAAAGGGCGAGCGTTGAATCGCCTCGCCGAGCCCGATCGCACCGCTGGCCGTCTGGCGACCGAGCTCGGCGAGCGAATCCAGATGCGATCGCCGACCTCGCGCCAGACGGAGCTCATGCTCCGAGGCGGACCGCGGTACCGGATGCAGTGACCATCAGCATGCTGCCGCCCTGGCCCACCGTCTCGTAGTCGAGATCGATCCCCACCACGGCATCCGCGCCGCGCGCGGCGGCTTCCGCTTCGAGCTCTCCCATTGCGATCTCGCGCGCCTTGCGAAGCTCCTCCTCGTATGCGCCCGAACGGCCGCCGACGATGTCACGGATACCGGCGAAGAGGTCACGAACGATGTTCGCGCCGAGGATCGCCTCACCGGTCACGACGCCGAGGTACTCGGTGATCGTGCGGCCATCGACGCCGGGTGTCGTCGTCTGGATCATTTGCCCTCCTCCATGTAGAACTCGTTGAACTTCGAGCAGCGACCGTCGGGTGCGAACTGGAGCAGGTAGCCGTTGTGATACGTCTGCTGCGGCCGATCGCCGGCCGCGGCATATCGGCTCCAACCGACGGCGACCGCCCGATCTCCCTCGACGGCATACGGCTCGTAGTGCGCCTCCCACGATCCCGGGTCGTCGGGTTCCTCGAGCCAGCTCGCGACGATGGCGTCGCGACCGCGCACGGTGTGCTCGTCGCTGTCCCACGGCCGGTAGCCGTACGTGGCGTCGTCGGTGAACAGCTCCTCGATCGGTCCGGGCTGGTTGGCCCGCCAGGCCTCGACGTATCGGTCAAGCCAACGCTGAACGTCCATTCGATTCATGCGCGAATCCTACGCCGGGTCACTCCGCGTGGAAGGCGCCGAGCCGATGCGCCTCTTCCTCGACGCCGCGACGCTCCGACCTGGTGAGCTCGCGCAGTGGCTTAAGACGAATCTCGCCATCCTCGTGCCGCCATGTGCCCGCCACCCTGCCGTCGAGCAGGAACGTGTGGAACGACTGCGGCGCCTTGATGCTGAAGACGATCGGCCGGAATTCCTCCGGCAGGATGCCGGTCCGTCGGGCATGCACCATGAGGCATGGGTCGAACGAGCCAAGGAAGCGCGGCGGCGCCGGGGTGTCCACGTCGGGCAGCGGCGCGTCGGGCAGATCGAGGAGCGTGCGTCCCGCTTCATCTCGAAAGCGACGGAGCTCCATGCGCTCGACGATCGGGCTCAGGGCCGCGCCCGGGATCCCGGTCCAGCCGGCCGCGTCCGCGAGCGCTGCCGGCCCGTAGGCGGCGAGGTATTGGCGCAGCAGGCGCTCGCGCGCCGCCTCCTCGGTGATCTCCTGCGGCGCGATCCACTGCTCGGCCAGCCCATAGTTGTCGGCCCGCGGCCGATCCCACGTGCCCTGCGGCGGCACGCGAACCAGATCGATCCACAGGGCGGCGCCGTTGACGACGTCCTTCGAGAAGCCGCGCGCCGCCAGGCGCGCGTGGAGCTCCCGCTGGCGGAGCGGGCCGCCGGCCAGCTCCTCGGCGATCGCATCGGCCGCGCGCTGCGGGTCGACCTCGCCGACGGTGCGGCTCCAGGCGCGCATCCACCATCTCCGTCGAGCCTCGCGCACGGCGATCGCCATCGGCCAGTAGTCGGCCGCGTTGACGGTGTGGATCGTGACGCGCATGAGCCAGCCCTGGATCAGGCGCCGCTCGTTGAGCGCATCGGTGTAGTGGGACCTGCGGAGGCCTGCGAGCCGAGACCAGAGGCCGATGTACCCGGACTTCGCGTTCTGGGTCTGGAGTCCGCCCACCTGCTCCACCGCGGCCTCGATGCCGCTGCTGGCGCGCTCCAGCAGGAGTTGGCGCGCGAGCAGCGCTCGATTCAGCTGCCGGGCGCTGAGGACGGCGTCAGCCACCGGGAAGCAGGGGTGCGAGCCACTCGTCGCGCAGGACCGACATGATGTCGCCGCTGGTCAGCCGTCCGAACTCGTAGCGGTCGTTGCGGATGGTGCCCTCGTGGACGAAGCCCGCCTTCTCGTAGGCGCGCCGTGCCCGCGCGTTCTCGGTCCAGACCTCGAGCCAGATGCGCTCGAGCCGCAGCTCGCCGAAGCCGAAGTCGACGAGCGCCCTGAGCGCCTCGGTGCCGTAGCCCTTGCCCCACTCCTCCGGCTCGCCGATGAAGATGCCGACCTCGGCACTACCGTTGCGGCGATCGACATCGGCCAGCATCACCTCGCCGATCGGCCGCTCGTCCGCGAGAAGGCAGATGACGAAGTTGTAGAGGTAATCGCCCTGGTCCTTCGCGAGGCGTTCGATCCGCGCCTGGACCGCGGCGAGGCTCATCGGCGCCGGATCCCGCCAGCCCGCGAGGGCCATCGGCAGCGCGTCGGCGCGCCAGCGCCGATAGAGCTCCGCGTCGGTCGCCTCGAGCGGACGCAGGAAGATCCGCTCGCCCTGGATGATGTGGCTCACTCGCGGCCGGCGAGCTGCCAGGACTTCCCTTCCGTGGTGATGGCCGGTGCGATCACCATCTCGACCTGGTGCATCTCGCGGATGGTTCGAGCGCCCAGCGCGGCCATGGAGGCGCGGAGCGCGCCGACGAGGTTCTGCGTCCCATGCGTCGTCTCCGCCGGACCGAACAGGATCTGCTCGAGCGGGAGGCGCTCGCCGATCCGGATCCGGGTCCCGCGAGGCAAGGTCGGAGACGGCGCCGCCATGCCCCAGTTGAAGCCGCGACCGGGAGCCTCCAGGGCCGATGCGAACGGCGAGCCGAGCATGACCGCATCGGCTCCCGAGGCGATGGCCTTGGCGATGTCGCCGCCGGTCTTCATGCCACCGTCGGTGACGATGGGCACGTAGCGGCCGGTCTCGCGCTCGTAGCGGTCACGGGCCGCGGCGACCTCGAGCGTTGCGCTGACCTGCGGCACGCCGATGCCGAGCACCTCGCGGGTCGTGCACGCCGCTCCCGGTCCCACGCCGACGAAGACCGCGGCCGCCCCCTGGTGCATCAGCTGGTAGGCGGCCTCGCCGCTGACCGTGTTGCCCACCAGCACGGGAAGCTTCAGCGCCCCGGTGAGATCCGCGAGCGAGAGCACGCGCGTCGACGTCGAGATGTGCCGTGCGCTGCTGACCTGCGACTGGACGAGGAAGAGGTCGGCTCCCGCCTCCGCCGCGATCTCGGCGTGATGCCACGCGGCGGCCGGCGTCGTCGCGACCGCGGCGACCGCCCCCTGGGCCTTGATGCGCATGATCAGCGCGCGGATGAGGTCGTCACGGATCGGCAGCTCGTAGGCCTCCGCCAGGACGTGCGCCGCGGCCTGTCCGCTCTTGGCGGCGGCAACGCGCTCGATCACGTCGGACGCATCCTCGTAGCGCGTGTAAAGGCCCTCGAGGTTGACGAAGGCGATGCCACCGTGGCGCGACATGCGCACGGCGAAATCGGCATCGGCGACGGCATCCATCGCGGCGGCCAGGAACGGGATCTCCAGGCGAAAGCCGCCCAGGTCAACCGATACGTCGACCTCCGCCGGATCGGCGGTGACCGCGCCGGGCACCAGCGCCACTTCCTCGAAGCCGTACGCCCGCCGCAGGCGGGTATCGGTCACGTCGCTTGCGGGAGCGTGGTCGATCATCGACGGCACCCTCGGTTACGAAAAACCCGCGCGGCATGGCGGCGCGGGGCGGGATGACGGGAGCTCGTTGTGACGGCGCGAATCGGGTTCACGGTTCGCCAGCTGCGACTTTGTCGAAGTATACCGAGGCCGCCGCCGATACTCCGCAGTTTCGCCGCAGCCCGGCCGTTCCACAGTGGTGCGCATGAAGCGCATCGCAAGCGTCGTCCTCGCCATCGTGCTCGTCGCCGGCATCCCGTACTTCGGCTATATCGGGCTGGAGGGCTCACGCAGGTTGGTGCATGGCCACGACGTGAATACCGACTGTCGGACGCCGGCGGCCCTCGGCATGCCCTACGAGGCGATCAATTACGACATCGCCGCGGACGCTGTCCTGCTCGCCCGCGAGGCCGATCCAATGGCCTGCTCGGCTCCCGGGGCGCCCGCCGGGGACGAGGTGGTGACGAGCGACGGCGTCCGGCTCGCAGGCTGGTACGTGCCCGCCGCAGCTGGGATCGGCCCGGAAGGACCGACGGTCGTTCTGGTGCACGGCTGGAATGACAACAAGAGCGGGTTGCTCGAGGACCTTCCCTTCTTCCACGAGCGCTACAACGCCCTGCTCTTCGACCTTCGTAACACCAACCAGAGCGCGTCGAGCCAGACGACGCAGGGCATCCACGAGCAGCGCGACGTTTTGGCGATGCTCGACTGGCTGGTGGCGGAGAAGGGTCCCGAGATCATCGTGCTGTGGGGCCAATCGATGGGCGGGCACACGGCGGTGAACGTCGCCGCCGACGACCCACGCGTCCACGGCCTGATCCTCGACTCGACGCACTCGCGAATTGCCGTGCCGATGACGAACCGCATCCGCCTGGACCACCTTCCGTTTGGCGAGGTCGGCTTCCTGGCCATCGTCCTCGGCGCGTGGATCCGGACCGGCGTCAACGTCATGTCGGACGACCCGATCACCGCGATCGACGACCTGGGCAATCGGCCGGTGCTGATCATCCAGCCGGGCAACGACGACACGATCCCGGTCGGTGATGCCGAGCAGCTACGCGACGCCGCCCGTGCCGCCGGCGTCGACGCACGCCTCGTCATCTGCCCGGACTCCGGCCATGGCGGCGCGAACGACGAGTGCCCCGGCGAGTACCAGCGCTGGGTCGACACCTTCATGGATCGCGTCGTGGCCGCTGGGGGCTAGGAGCCGGGCGTGGTCAGCCGCGGGAGAGTGAGCGCACGTTCGGCGGCGAAGGGGCCTCGTCATCGTGCTCCGCGGAGACGTCCGCCAGCGAGTCGCGGATGGAGTCGCGGATCGCGTCCGCGCGCGTTCGCGCCGGCATCGGCTCGTGGCGCGGGCCTTGGGCCCGCGGCTCCATCGGTGCATCCGTTGGCGTGGTCGACGGCTCGTCGCTCACGTGCGTGGGCGCGGCACGGACGGCGCGGCGGAGTGCCAGGGCGCGATCCTCGACGATCCGCTCGGCGATCCGGCGGACTTCCGTCGTCAGCCACAGGTGGGCGGTGGAGTCCGGGCGGTAGTCGGCCTCGGCGAAGGCGTGGATTCGACCGTCGCGCAGCAGGGCGTTGATCTGCTCGAACTGTGCCTGCGAGCCGCGCTGGTAGACGCCGAAGGCGAGCCCGCCGTTGGCGCGGACCACGCTCCAGGCCGGCACGTCTGAGGGTCCATCGGCGATGTAGATCATGTTCTCGAACGGGACCCGCCGCAGCTCCGGGGGCAGGTGCGAGTTGACATGGATCTCCGGGTGCTTGTTCGTGCCCTTGTTGATCTCGAACAATGCCCGCGTCTTCGACGTGTTGTCGATCTGGTAGCCGAGTGCGGTGATCTCGGCCGTCGGGAACAGCTGGCGTTGCTCGGGTTTCGCGTACCCGGGCGGATGGTGCGCCTCGATGAACTCGCACGCCCACACGTCAGTCAGGTACGGACGGATGGCGCTGCCCTCGATCATCGGACGCAGGCCGGTGCTGACGACGTAGTGCTCGACGGTGATATCGGCGCGCTCGAACGTCGGGTCCGTCTCGATCGAGTCACGCAGCGTCGCCAGGTATTCCGGCATGCCCGGATGGAACGTCAGCTCGCTGCCGAGATCGTGCAGCACCGCGTTCGACAGCCCCTTGAACGCGCCGGCGCGGACGTACTCCAGGATGTGGTTGAGGTAGAGCGAGTCATCGGCAACCCGGTGCGCGCCATGGGCAAGGTAGAAGTCGTGGAGCCTGTCGACCTCGTCCCAGAAGGCGCGCTCGTCAACGCCGTACCTGGCGAACAGGGGCGTCTGCATGTTGCCCGGGATAAGCGTCTTGTCGAAGTCCCAGACGACGGCGATCACCGTCTGGCTGAAGGGTCCGGCCATGCCGCCTCGTGTGCGTGCTGTCAACGGGGGGTGCAGTCTAGCGGTGATCGTCAACGCGCCCGAATGGGCCGAAGGTCCTCACTCGAGCTCGAGCCCTGCCGCCCGAGCGTCCTCGGCCAGCGCATCGAGCGCCTCGTCCGAGGTCGCCGACTCGCGCACCAGGCCGATGACCCGCGAGACGCCCAGCTCGACGTAGTCGGCAAGGAAGGCCTGGCGCACCGACCCTCGCTCCTGCATGTCCGGCATCCCCCACCACAGGTGCACCGACACCGCCAGCGAGTCCGGATCGCGGTCGATCTCCTCGCAGCGGGCGCGGATGGTCGGCAATGCCTCGCGGACCTCGTCCGGCGACAGGCCGTCGAGGTTCAGCTCGTCGGCGTAGCGGGCAGCGAGCCGCCAGGTCACGTTCGGGCCGTTGCCGCCGACCATGATCGGCATGCCGGTTGGTTGGATCGGTTTCGGCACGTTGCGCGCATCCCGGACGCTGGCATGCTCGCCCTCGTAGGTCGCGTGCGTCGACGCGCCCGGCTCCAGCATTCTGCTGATGACCTCGAGGGCGTCGTGGAGCATGGCCAGGCGCTGCTTCGTCTCCGGGAAGCCGTAGCCGTAGGCGAGCCACTCGTCGCGCTTCCAGCCGGCGCCGATGCCCAGCTCGAAGCGCCCGCCGCTGATCGTGTCGAGCGTGGAGGCCATCTTCGCGGTGAGCGCCGGATTGCGGAAGCCGTTGCAGATGACGATGTGGCCGAGCCGGACGCGCTGGGTGAGCGCCGCCAGCGCGGCGAGCGACGTGAACGACTCGAACGTGATCTCGTCGGTCGGCCGCGGGACCGTGTGGAAGTGATCGAACAGCCAGACCGATTCGGCGCCGATGCGCTCCGCCTGCTGCGCGACGGCGATGGTTCTCGCCCAGGCGCGCTCTGGCTCCCAGCCGTCGAGCTCGCCGGTCCACCCCTGTGGGGTGATGACTCCGAGCTTCATCGCTCGATCATTTGAGCACGTTCCGGGCCGACGCTGACGTGGCTGATCGGCGTCCCGGCCAGCTGCTCCAGCCGTTCGACGTAGGCACGTGCGTTCGCCGGCAGCGACTGCCAGGTCCGGCAGCCGGTCGTATCGGTCCGCCAGCCCGGAAGCTCCTCGTACACCGGCTCGAGCCGCTCATACGTCGATGTCGACGCCGGGACCGTGGTCCATTCGCGACCATCGGCCGGATCGCGGTAGGCGCGAGCGACGCGGAGCCGATCGAAGCCGTCGAGCACGTCGAGCTTGGTCAGCGCGATGCTCGAGTAGCCGGCCAGGCGAACGCTGAAGCGCACCGCGACCGCGTCGTACCAGCCGCAGCGCCGCGGCCGCCCGGTCGACGTGCCGTACTCGGCGCCACGCTCGCGCAGCTGCTCGCCCGCCGCGTCGTCGAGCTCCGTCGGCAGCGGGCCGGCGCCGACGGCGGTGGTGTAGGCCTTCGCCACGCCCATGACGCGGTCGATGCGGACCGCCGGCAGGCCGGCGCCCAGGCTGGCGCCGCCGGGGATCGGGCTGGAGCTGGTGACGTACGGGTAGATGCCCCAGTCGATGTCCCGCATCGTGCCCAGCTGGCCCTCGAGCAGGATGCGTTCGCCGCGCTCGAGCGCCTCGTCCACGACCTGCTGGCCATCCGCGACGTGGCGACGAAGCCGCTCGCCGGCCGCCAGGTAGGCATCGGCGATTTTCCCCTCGTCGGTCGCCTCGGCGGTCGCGTCCGTCATGTCCGCATCGGCGTATCCGCTGACCATGCGGCGGACGCGCGGCAGCGTCGCCGCCAGGCGGTTGCGGAAGTCGTCGGCGTCCATGAGGTCGACCACGCGAATGCCGCGGCGTGCGACCTTGTCGACGTAGGCCGGCCCGATGCCACGCGACGTGGTGCCGATCTTCCCGGAGCCGCGCTCGCGCTCGTCGAGCTGGTCGAGCAGCACGTGGTACGGCATGACGAGATGCGCGCGGTCGCTGATCAGCAGGTTGTCGCAAGTGAAGCCCGCCGCGGCCAGGGCATCGAGCTCCGTCACGAGCGCCGGCGGGTTGATCACGACGCCATTGCCGAGCAGGTTGCGCGTCCGCGCGTGGAAGATGCCCGAGGGAATGAGGTGCAGCTTGAAGTGGCCGTGCGGGTTCACGACGGTGTGTCCGGCGTTGTTGCCGCCGCCGTAGCGGACTACGAGATCGGCGGACTCGGCGAGGTAGTCGACGACGCGGCCCTTGCCCTCGTCTCCCCACTGGGCTCCGACGACGGCGATCACGGACATGGCGCTGCGAGGGACCTCTGGAGCGGTGGGATCCCCTTCATCCTAGCCGGGCATCTAGCCGGGCGGACACGAAAGGCGCCGCCTCGCGGCGGCGCCTGCATCGGTGTGGTGAGCGCTGCCTAGGCTCGCGCGCGCACCTTGTCGAAGCAATTCGAGCAGTAGACCGGTCGGTCGTTGCGCGGGAGGAACGGGACCAGCGCCTGGCCACCGCACTCGGCGCACACCGCTGCGTGCATTTCGCGCTGCCCGCCATTCGTGCCGCCCGAGCTGATGCCGAGCGCCCGATTCTGCTTGGCGATGGCGCGACAGCTCTGACAGCGCTGAGGCTCGTTCATGAGCCCCTTGCTGGCATAGAACTCCTGCTCGCCGGCCGAAAACACGAAGTCCATCCCACAGTCGCGACAGCGGATGGTCTTGTCGGCGTACACCCTCTTCCCGTGCCTCCTGTCTCGCACGCCCGGTCCGTGTTGGACGGTCGCGGTCTGCGAGAAGGCCGTGATCAGCGTGCGAAAGGGGCGCGGATCGAGCGAACTCGGGTCAGACGCTGTGGACCGGTCGTTGCTAGTGCGGGAGTGTACACCCGGCTACAAGCCTTTTCGACGGCCGAGGGCTTGCTCGGTGAGCGTCGGTGCGCGGCCTCAGTACGCCGCGATCTCCTCGCGCGCGGCCACGGTGTAGAAGCGAGTGTTCTCCTTGCGGAACTGGAGCGGCACCTCTCCGATCGGTCCGTTGCGGTGCTTGGCCACCTTGGCCTTGATGAGCTCGACCTCGGCCTCCGGGTTCTGCTCGGCCTCGCGGTACAGGAAGATCACGACGTCAGCATCCTGCTCAATCGAATTGTGGACAACGACACCGTCTGCGATGAAGTTGTGTGTCCCGAGCACCGTCGCGTCGAATACCGGCTGCTCGCCGAGTGGAACGATCCCGCAGACCTCGTCCCAGAACAGGTCGCTGGTGGAAAGATCGCTGAGATCCGGGTTGTCGAGCACTTGTGCGACGCGAGCGAGTCGTGGACGGCTCGGAGCATGCCGATAGAACGTGCTCCCGGAGTACGCCGATCCAACGGCCGCCTGCAGCGCGCGCTCGGTGATGCCGTACCCGTCCATCGCCTGCTTCACGTGGCGCCAGACATCAATCGGTACGGTATCGACGTTCGGATTCGCGCGACGTCCGTCGAGCACGGCGCGCGCCTCAATGGCCTTCGTGCCGCGAGCACCGTGTACCCCGATCTCCTCGACGAACCGCAGCTGGTCGGTGACGCCGTACACGTCGAGCACGAACCCAGGCCGATGTCCCTTCTGGCGCACCTGCTTGATGCGCGACCGGATGTCCAGCCTGAGCAGCAGCCCTTGCACGTCCTCGAGCAGCCGCCTGCTCGTCGACGCGTAGTACACCCGAACCGAGCCAGCTTTGCCGATCGCAACGGCCCCATCCGTCGCCCACAGGTGCCGCAGGAACAGACGGATCTGCGAATCGTTCGCCGC
>JAICRD010000002.1 GCA_025937535.1 Chloroflexota bacterium
CGCGCGCCGGGCAGTCGCTGGGTCCACCATTCCTCGGCTCGCCCCTCGCCCGAGGCATCGAGGGCGAAGCGCCACAGGCCATTCAGTGACTTCCGCTCCCGTGTGGCCGTATCTCGCGGAGAAAGCATCCGGGCGGGTTCCTCTCTCGTCAGCCGGCGAACTCGCGCACCGGGCGCCCGGCAACGCCGGGCTCGCAGGCGAGCAACGACCCAGCCACATCGTCGTCTCCATCGCCCACGTTCTCGCGCGAGGTGGTGATGAACAGCGTTCGGAGGTCATGCCCCCCAAATGCGCATGCGGTCACGTGTGGAGTCGGCGTTTCGATCACTCGGTCCAAGGTGCCATCCGCGCCATAGCGGCGGACCGCGCCGCCCCCATTCAGCGCCACCCACACGCCTCCGTCGGCATCGACCGTCAGTCCATCGGGGCGACCGTGAGATGGCTCGACGACCGCGAGCGGCCGACGATTCGTCAGGCCGGTCCGACGCTCGTAGTCGAAGACGTCGACCCCGTACGTTTCGGTGTCGACGTAGTACGCGCTCGAACCATCCGGGCTCCAGTCGAGCCCGTTCGAGATGGTCACGCCGTCGACGACGCGGTGGACCGTGAGGTCGGGATCCAGCCGATACAGTGCGCCTCCGCCCGGCCGGCGGTCGTACGCCATGGAGCCACAGTAGAAGCGACCGTCCGGGTCGCAGCCACCATCGTTCATGCGAGCGTCCGGCTGGCTCCACGCCTCGATGACGGGCGACAGAGATCCATCGGTCTCCTCGAGCACGAAGCCACGCTCCACGCCGATGACGGCGCCCCCACCCCGCCTCGGCCGCAGCGCGGCGGCGATCGACCCGACCCGCTGGCGCCCCACGGAGCCATCGGCCGCCACGGACAGCACGGAGCCGGAGAGCATGTCAACGAAGCGCAGCCCACCCCAGGCGGCCGACCAGACCGGTCCCTCGCCGTGAAACGCCACCGGCCCGGTCACCTGCTCGATTCGCACCTTGACTCCGTTTGCACACGACGCGCCAGCGCGGCCAGCGGAGGGATCACGGTCCGTTTCGCGCGGGCAGGCCAACGGCTCCGGCCGGGTATTCCTCCAGTGGAACCGCACCGGCGTCCCATGCCTCGATCACCGGCATGACGATCCGCCAGGCTTCCTCCGCCTCGTCACCCCGCACGGCGAACCGGCTGCCGCCCGCCAGGAGGTCGGCCAGCACATTGCCGTAGGCCGTCAGGGCCGCCGATGGCGGAGCGGACGACAGGACGACCCGCTGGCTCGCCGACGCTGCATCGCTCGACATCCCGACCAGCTCGAGAACGATGTCGTCCGGCCCGTCGATCCCGATCCACAGCGTGCCGGGCCCTCCACCCAGGAGCGCGGCTCCGGCCGACGGGCGGAAGCGGACCAGGATTCCCTTCCGCCGCTCGGCCAGCGCCTTGCCGCCGCGCAGCACGAAGCGCGCGCCATGCCAGCGCGGGGTATCGACCTCGACGACCAGTTCGGCGAGCGTTTCGGTCCCGCGGTCCGCGTCCACGCCGGCCTCGTCACGGTAGGCCGGAACCTGGCGAGCCGCGGTGCTCCTCGATGGAGCCAGGGTGCCCGCGCCATACCGGGCACGGCGAGAGCGCTCTGCCATCTCGTCGGCGCCCGGACTTCGGACGGCCCGGAGTGCCTGAACCTTGGCGTCGCGCAGGTCTTCCGTGGCGAGGCTGGCCGGAGGCTCCATTGCGACGAGCGCAAGGACCTGAAGCATGTGGTTCTGCATGACGTCCTTCAGCGCCCCGGCACGGTCGAAGTAGCCAGCCCGGCCCTCAAGGCCGATCGTTTCCTCCCACAGGATCTCGACCTGCTCGACCGCCTCTGCGTTCCAGAAGGCATCCATGGAACGGTTGGCAATGCGCAGGCCGATGAGGTTCTGGGCGGTCGCCATGCCCAGCACGTGGTCGACGCGAAAGACGATGCGTTCGGTTGCATCGCCGAAAAGGTCCGCAACGAGCGCGTTCAACGAGCGAGCGTCGTCGAGGCTGGTGCCGAAGGGCTTCTCGATCGCCACGCGGCTCCCGTCAGGCATCCCGGCCTGGGCCAGCGCGCGGAGCGCGTCCGCGAAGACGCCGGGAGGCACGGCGAGGTACGCGGCCACGGATGGCCCGTCCTCGCCGGAGCCGATGACCCGTCCCACGTCGGCGGGATCCGTGATGTCCACGGCCGCATACCGCGTCGCCTCCACGACGGTCGCTCGCGACTCGGCCGGCTGGTCGGCGGCGTAGGTGCTCAGGGCCTCTGTGACGTGCCGTCGAAACGCGGCGTCGGTGAGCGCATCGCGCGCCGTGCCAGTGATGCTGAACGACGCAGGCAACCGGCCGGTGGCGTGCAGCGCCACCAGCGCGGGGAAGAGGTAGCGCGCCGCAAGGTCGCCGGTTGCCCCGAAGAGCACGAGCCTCGGGATCATCCGCCGATCATTCGAGCTCCATGAGCAGTGTCAACCGCCCGCGCCGGGTCCCAGGATCCCGGCGGCGGAGCGCGGGTACCTTCGGGGCCTGCGCTGAACGGCCGCGCGCTCCATCGGCATGGCGGCCGCCCACGCCGGCTGGGCTTCCTTCGCGGCTCGGTACGCGGCGTCGAGATCATCCGCGCCGGCCAGCGGGATCTCAGCCAGCGTCTCGCCGGCGTACGGATCCACGTCACGGTTCGCGCCACCCGCCGTGCCGGCACGCCACTCGCCCGCGATGTACTGGTGGTCGAAGCCGCGCCACGCCTGCCGCGCACCCTGCTGTGTCTCGATTTGCTCTGCTACGGCCACCGCGTCGCTCCTCGTCTGATGCTCGATGGGAAAGGACTGCGAGCATGTGTCGTGCCCTGACCGCGGCTGACGAGCGCGCGACCCCCAGCGCTCTGGTACCGCTCCCCTTCAAAACGGAGCTCGTCGCTCCGTGCGGCCGAGGCGGACATCCGTCCCGTCGACAGCGACGGCGCTACGACGAAAGCGGACGTCCCATGAGGCGAGCGATCGCATCGGTGAGCTGGTCGAGCCCGAACGGCTTGCGGAGCAGCTCGAGGCGGGTGTCGTTCGCTGCCTGAGCGGCCAGCTCCTCCATCGCTTGGTAATCGGCGCTGCACACCAGGATCGGCAGCTGCGGCAGCTCAAGGTCACGTCTGAGCGACTGGGCCAGGTTCCAGCCATCGCGGCCATCCACACACGGGCTCAAGTCGATCATCAGGAGGTCGGGCTTCGACTTGCCGGCCCGCTCCAGCACATCGGGCTCGTCTTCATCGAGGAGCGTGGGTACGAAGTGATCGCTGGCGAGAATGTCGCCCATGAGCGCCAGGAAATCGGGATTGTCGTTGATGACCGTAACGCGCGGCGGCCTGGTCGAAATGCGTGCGCCCCAAGAGTTCCAGACAGCGGCGCTCGGCACCTCTCCGATCATTGCGCTCACGCAGGCACCGGCGAGACCCGTTGAATCACGATCGTTTCAGCCATGTCGCCTCAAATACCCCGAGCGGTTGATGTCATCGTCAGGCCCAGCGCCGGCGTCGTCATTACGGACCGTCATCACAGGGGTTGACGCGTCGAGGGGATACAATCGATCTGCCTATGACCGTCCCGTCACCAACGGATCGTCCCTCCGTACAACGGGCGCTGGTGCTGCACAACCACCAGGTCGTCGTCGATCTGATCCAGCTCACCTTGAACCACGGCATGTTCGTGGTGCGGGCGGCCGGCAGCATGGCCGAGGCGGAGAGCATCCTGGCCGAGTGGCAGCCCCACATGGCCGTGGTCGACATGGACCACGACGACAGCTTCGACCTCCTGGTTCGCCTCGGAGCGTCCAACACCCTCGAGCGCAGCGACACGCCCATCCTGGGGCTGACGCGGCGCGGCGACCTTCCCACCAAGCTCAAGGCTTTCGATCTCGGAGTCGACGACATCCTCGTCACGCCGTTCTCGCCCGCCGAGCTCCTGGCTCGCTCGGTCGTCATCTCCCGTCGCGCCTCGGGCGTCGATCGGCCGATCGTCCCGACCATCACGCTCGGCGAGATCGAGATCGATATCGTCAAACGCGAGGTGCGCGCCGGCGACTCGGTCATCCATCTGACCGGGATCGAGCAGAGCCTGCTCTACGCGCTCGCCAGCCGAAATGGTCGGGTCGTCACGCGTGAGGAGATCCTGGACGGCGTGTGGGGCACGGACTTCGTGGCGGAGAGCAACATCGTCGATCGCCACATTCGCAGCCTGCGCATCAAGCTCCAGAACGACTACCGGCACCCGCGATTCATCGCGACCGTCCCCGGCCGGGGATACAAATTCATCCCAACCTTCTCGAACACTGGCTGGATCGCCGACGACGCGGGCGCCGGACGCTGACTGTCGGCCGCCGCGGGGGGCATCCTTTAGATCCGACGGCCGCATTGCGGCCTGGATCCTTGCAGTGTCCCTCGCATTCGGTGTCCTCGCCAACGCCATATCGCGCTTCCAGGCCGAGCGCATGCGGGCGTGGCGGCAGGCGTCCTGACCGTGTGCTGCGCCGCCATCGCGTTGGGCTAGTTCGCCAACACGCGCATCCCCGCTCTACTCGGCATCGGCGCCTTCTCCCGCCACGGGCGGGAAGCTGGTCCGGGACTGCCACGGCCAGCGTCCGGTGAGCTCCACCTCCAGGCTGAAGCTGAGGAATGTGCGGATGAGGACGATTCCCGCAAGCACGCCGACGCTGACGAAGGTCGGGGCGACGGCCACCGTGCGGATGATGTCGCCCGCCACGAGCAGCTCGAGCCCGAGCAGGATGCCGCGGCCGATCGACTGGCGCAGGCCCCGATACGCCTCCTGGAATGGCAGCTCGCCGCGGAGGTCGCGGGCGAAGGCGCCCCCGGCGATGCCGATGGCGATGACGATGACCGCCACCCCGACGGCATCCACCGCCAGGCCGACGGCCTCCATGGCCGGGCGAATGTCCACCTCAGCGATGCGCTCGAGGTCGGGACGGCCTAGGCGGGCACCAGGGACCCTTCGATCACCTCAGCCTTGTGCGCCGCGAAGGCTCCGAGCACCTGGCTCTTCTCGAGCTCGGGCACCCCGAAGTGGTCGAGGGAGCGCGCCAGCTCGGCGGCCACCTCGTCAAACTCATCCGACGTGATGCGCAGCTGGCGGTGGCCCTCCTCCAGGCTCAACGGCGACCTCCCTGGCTTGGTGCCCACGTACTTGTAGGGGCCACCCGACACCTCGCAGACCCAGAGGGTGCGCATCCACTTCAGGCCGGGCAGGCGCTCGGGCTGGTCGTTGCTCCATTCGCGCAGCTGTGGATTCTTGGAGAGCTTGCCGACCGCCGCGTTCTCGATGATCGCGTCACTGAAGTGATCGACCACCGCGGCGATGGCAAACACGCCGCCCAGGCGGTCGTAAAGGCTGGCATCGGACATGGTTTACGTTCCTCCGGTCGGGCTAGGATCTGCGGGAAGACTGCCCGTCGACCCCGAAGAGTTCAGTGACCAGGGTCACGTACGGCGCGCCAGATTCAGCCGAGGCCCTGCAAGGCACCGGCATCGCGCACGACGATTCGGCCTCGCGAGAGACCGATGATGCCCTGGCGCTCGAAGCCCTCGAGGATGCGGCTGACGACCTCACGCGCCGTGCCGAGCTCGGCGGCGATGTCATCGTGACGCATGCGGATCTGCTGCTCGTCATCGGCGTGCTGCAGCAGGATCACTGCGAGGCGGCTCTCGATGTTTCGGAAGGCGATGTCCTCGAGGAGCGAGGTGACGTCGATCAACGCGCGGGTCATCGTCTCGAAGATGTAACGGCGCAACGCCTCGCTGGCGTCGACCCACTCGCGCACGGTGGCGGCGGGCACCACCATCACTTCGCTCGCGACCTCGGCCTGCGCCGTGGCGATCAGTGGCCGCCCCAGGAGAACCGAGAGCATCCCAACCAGGCTCGTCTCCTGGGGACGGACGTGGTACAGCGTGATCTGGCGTCCGGTGGCCCCGACGCGGAAGACACGCAGGCTCCCGCTCCCCAATGCGGCGAAGTGCGTCGCTCGCTCCCCCTCCCTGAACAGCGTTTCGCCGGGTGCGAGCGTCCGGTGGCGAGCGGCGCGCAGCATCGACGACCGCAGCTCGGCCGGCGCGTCGCGATAGAAGGCGACGCGCTCGAGGATGTCCTGCGTTTCCAAGCGTCGGTCCCGGGGGCGTGTTCATGTAGTCCGCGCTCAGTTACGCAGTCGGCTCCAGGCTCACGCACGAACGCGCCCCTCAACGAGCCAGGTAGCCGCCGTCGACCCAGAGCTCCGCGCCGGTGATGAACGAGGCGGCCGGACTGGCGAGGAAGGCGATCGCCTCGGCGACCTCGTCCGGCGTCCCCAATCGGCCCATCGGGGTCACCCCGACCAAGGTGCCGCGGTCGGTGTCGCCCAGGATCGGGGTCTCGATGAAGCCGGGATGGACCGAGTTGACGCGGACGCCCTGCGTCGCCCACAGCAGCGCAACGTTCTTGGTCAGCGTGCGGACCGCACCCTTTGCCGCGGCATATCCCGGCGAGACGCCAAATCCGCCCACGATCCCGAAGATCGAGCTGACGTTCACGACGGCGCCGGCGCCGGACCGCTTCAGCAGCTCGGCGGTGGCCTTCATGCCGAGGAACACGCTCGTCTGGGTGATGGCCACCACCCGCGCGTAGGTTTCGAGCGACGTCGCCTCGAGCGGTTCCACATCTCCGATGCCGGCGTTGTTGACTAGGACATCCAGGCGGCCATGGTCGCGCTCGATCGCACCCACCGCCTGGCGCCACGAGGCCTCGTCGGCGACGTCGAGGTGCACGTACGAGACCGATGCGCCGCCCGCACGGAGCTCCGCGGCAGCCGTCTCCCCGGCCTCGTCCTGGATGTCGGCGATCACGACGGTGGCGCCGTCGGCGACCAGCCGTTCCGCGGTCGCTCGCCCGATGCCGCTCGCTCCGCCCGTGATCAGTGCCACGCGCTGTTTCTCCGCCATGTGACCAGCCTCCTGAAACGCCCCGGGGATGCGACACGGTGCAGATTTCCTGCCGCGTTCGCGACGCGATCGTGCTCGCTTCAGCTCGCGGCGGCGTCCACCGATCGCTGCATTCGCCGCGTCCAGGCGGCCAGCGAGACGAGGAGGTCGCGCACGGCCTCCCGGGTGGCCTCGTCGATCAGCGTCCCGTCTGCGTCGAACTTCTCGCCCGCCAGGTCGACGAGGACCTCGGGCAGCGGCAGGACCAGCCCATTCGTGTAGGCGAGGCCATCGCGCAGGTGCGCCTGCGCTCGTGCCGTCGCTCCGCGGCCGGTGCTCGCGCCCATGATCCCGACCGGCTTGCTCGTCAGGACCGAGCGACGAGCGGGCCTGGATGCCCAGTCGATGGCGTTCTTGAGGACTCCAGGCACGCAGTGGTTGTATTCCGGCGTCGCGATGAGGAGCGCATCGGCGCTGGCGATGGCTCGCTTGAAGTCGGCCACGGCCGGCGGGTCACCATCGGCTTCGACGTCGGCATTGAACATCGGGATCTCGGCCAGGTCGTACGGGACGACGCCGATCCCGGCCGGCGCCAGCTCGATCGCCGCGCGGATGAGGCCCCGGTTGTACGAAGCCTTGCGAAGGCTCCCCGCAATGCCGAGGAACGAGAGTGATTTCACCGTTCTGGTTGCCACCTTGGCGCGCCTCCCATCTGTGTCCACGACACCTGTGCAATCTCGCGGCCGAGGAGACCCGGCGCTGCACGGGGAGGAAGGATGGCCGTTCCGAAGCCTAGGCGGGCTCGACGTTCCCTGCGGTGCCGTCGACGGTGACCCGCATGCCCGTCCGGAGGCGAGCCGTCGCATCGCCGCAGCCGACGACGGCGGGGATTCCGTATTCGCGAGCGATGATCGAGGCGTGCGCCGCGGCGCTCCCCACGTCGGTCACCACCCCGGCCGCCCGCGTGAAGAGCGGAGTCCACGCCGGCGCGGTGAGCGGGGCTACGAGGATCTCGCCCACCTGGAACTCGTCGAACTGCTCGGGGCCGTGAACCACCCGCACCGATCCGCTGGCGCGGCCCGGAGACGCCGGCACGCCCGATACGAGGGAGGTGTCCGACGGAATCGCGCCGAACATCCCCGGCATCGCATCCCACAGGCGCTTCAACAAGGGGTGCACCCGGCCGATGAACTGCGGCGCCACGAGGCGAGCGTGCTCCCGACGCGTTGCGCGTCGAGCCGCCACGTCGATGCTCCTCCCACCGCCCCCCTCACCGAGCGCCGATAGGGCCTCCCCGCGACGCAGGAAGAAGACGTCGTCCGGCTCCGCGATCACCCCGCGCACGACGAGTGCTTCGCCGATCCGCAGCACGGCGCGTCGCATGACCGGCCACGCCAGCGTGAGCTCGGCGACCTGCTCCTCGCGAACCGGGACGAGGTGCTGCGCATCGGCCAGGAGCTTTCGGAACGCACGAAGCCGGCGCGGTGACGAAGCGACCGCCGCGAAGGCTGCCTCCTCGGCGGCATGCCTCGTCTCGACCAGCCGAGCGTGGTCTGCGACAGGCTCGGCTGCCGACGCCGCTCGCGCTCCGGGCTCATGCCACCAGTCCAGGGACGCGACCGCATGTCGGGCTGGACCGCTCGGGGCGTTGAAGCCCGTGAGAAGCGGCAGGTGGCTCCCGCCGAGCGATGGCGCGAGGTGGCGCCGATGGAACTGCGCCAGGTTGAGCTCCATCTTGTACGCGGCACCGGCCAGGGCCGTCACGGAGCCGAAGTACTCGCCGGCGAGACCCGCCAGCTCGTCGATGAGCTCCGGCAGCTCGGTCACGGGCACCGCCTCTACCCGTGCTTCGGCACGCTCGACCGCCGCGCGATACCGCGGCTGCACGTCGGTCCGCCACGCGCGCTCCATGATCGGGAAGCTGTGCCTGACAGTGGCGGGGTTGATCCCTGCCACGGCGCGCGGCGAGCGGATCAAATGCCACAGCATGTTCGGCAGGTTGCGAGCGAACGCCGCCGGCGTGGCCCAGTTCAGCGTGTAGAAGTACCAGCCATTGACGATCACGTGGTAGGGCCGCGGGATGCGCTGCCCGATCTCGGTTAGGTAGAAGGCGTGCGTCCGCTCCTCCATCGCACTCAGCAGCCAGGACTCGAAGAGCGGCGTCACGGGCTCCGAGATCCATTCGCCGAAGCGAAGGTTGCGCGTATACGCGCCGGGCGCCGGCGGCTCCCACGAGACCTCCGGCGGGATCGCCGTCATCGGCCGCGCCTGAAGGATCCAGAGCTCGCCATGGGCGTCGAGGGCCCACTCGATGTCCTGTGGAACGCCAATCCCGGCGGCGATCCGACGCGCATCGTTGGCGACCTGCATGGCCTGGGCTCGATCGATCGCCCGCTCCGGCTGCCGTCGCGCCGTGGCGACGTCGCCGATGACCGCCCATTCGTCGCCGGCTGTCGCGCCGGACACGAGTCGCTCGCCGAGTCCTCGGGTCGCCGTGATCACCGTCGTGGCCCGATTCCCGCTGATCGGATCGGCGGTCAGCGCCACGCCTGCCGCCGTGGCGGCCACCATGCGCTGGACGATGACCGCCATCTGCCCGTCCGCGGCGGACCCGTAGGCGGCGGCACGGGCTGCGTTGGCGCTGGCCAGGACCCGCTCGGCCGCCGCGGACACCTCGTCAGCCGGCACGTCGAGGACACTCTCGTACATGCCGGCGAACGAGCGCTCCGCGCCATCTTCCAAGACGCCGCTGGATCGGACGGCGAATGGGCCGCTGCCGAGGTCCGCGAGGCCGGCCCGAAGAACGCCATCGCGCTCATCGGGTGGCATCCTTGCGGCGGCGACCGTGAGCGCCACACCGTCGGGAACGTGCGCCCCGGCCGCGATGAGCTCGCCGAGCCGAGCGGCCTTGCCGCCGACCTGGGCGGCATCGGCCATCCGAATGTCGCGAAGGCGCCGAACTTCAGTCGCGGTCATCGCTTCCGTGCCGGCGTGGCGGCGTCGATCGCCGCCCGCAGGATCCAGTCGACGTCATCGGCAATCTCGTCGGCCGAGAGCTCCAGGTGCTCGCGCCACATCCGGATGGATGCCGATTGGGTGAGGACCACCAGCAGCCGCGTGATCCGGTCACGATCGGCCTGCTGGAGCTTCGGCTCGATCGCGTCGGCGACCTGGCGGATGCGCTCGTAGCGCGCCGGCATGGTCGCGTGCCGCACCTCCGCGGCCCCAGGGCTGGCCATCGCCGCGCGCGACGCATCGTCGAGGGCGTCGAGCCGTTCCACGAGCGCGCGGATGAGCGGCCGCACCTCGTCCACGGATCGCGGATCAGCGATCGTGTCCAGGCCCGCTCGCCGGGCAGCGTGTGGATAGACCGCGGACAACAGCTCCCGCTTCGTGCGGAAGTGGCGGTAGACCGTTGGGACGGACACGCCGGCCTCCCTCGCCACCGCCGGAACCGAGAGGCCGGCAAGGCCGGTGGCCATGACGCGCAGCGCGGCGTCCAGGATGCGGGCTCGCGTCGCGTCGGCCTGCGCCGCGCGCAAATCGCTTCGGTACGGACGCTCCTTACCATTGGCAAAACGGTTCATCTCGTCAATATATGAACCGTGTCAAGCCGGGATGGCACGGCACATGATGTGTAGGCGGGCGCGTACTCGTCGGGAGGAGGGCTATGGAGAGCCGCGCCAAGCTGTTGGGACATCCGATTCACCCGATGCTCATCGTGCTGCCGCTCGGACTGCTGGCTGCGGCGGTGATCTTCGACATCCTTCACCTGCTCGTCGACAACGACGCGTTCCCGACCATCGCGTTCTGGAACATCGCGGCGGGGATCATCGGCGGATTGCTCGCCGCGATCTTCGGCCTGTGGGACTGGCTGCACATCCCATCCGACACCCGAGCGAAGCGCATCGGCCTCATGCACGGAGGCGGCAACGTCGTGGTGCTGGCGCTGTTCGCAGGTTCCTGGCTGTTGCGGTTGAACGAGCCCGGCTACGTGCCGAGCGGGCTGGCACTGGCACTCGCCATCGCCGGCGTGCTGTTGGCCCTCGTGACCGGCTGGCTGGGTGGCGAGCTGGTCAACCGGCTCGGCGTCGGGGTCGACCGTGGCGCCCACCTCGACGCGCCGAACTCGCTCTCGGGCCGGCCGGCGTCGGACCGCGCTGGGATGGGTGGGCGCGCGCCGGCGACACGCCGCTAGGGCTTCAGCGCTCCCAGTCTCCCGCTCGCGGAACGGCCGATTGGAGCACTCTGCCGATCTCGGCGCGGTAGCGCACGCCTGACGGGTGGCGTGCCAGCCAGCGCAGGTAGTCGGGATCGGACTCGGCCAGCTCGACGATGGTTCGACCGGCATGGTGGCCGAAGTCGATCACGCTTGCGTCGAACGACGACATATCGCCCGGGCCGACGGGAACGCGCCCATCGCCGGCGATTTCGAACGAACGGTCCTGCTCGGTCATGACCCTCCTCCAAGGGTGCTTGCTCGCCCGGCAGGCACTATACCGCCGCTCGCGGTGCCCGTGCGCACCACTTACGCCGAGTGGACCGCCTCGCCGTCCACCAGCGTCAGGACCGAACGGACATTGGCCAGGCGCTCGTCCGCGGCGAGCACCTCGTCCAGGGACGCGGACAGCACCACGAGGTCGGCCTTGGCGCCGGGTCGGAGGTGCCCCTCGTCGTCGGCGCCGATCGCACGCGCCGGACCCAGGGTGTACGCGCTCAGGGCTTCCGCAACGCTCAACGCCTGCTCGGCACGCCAGTCGCCACGGCCGTCCTCCGGCATCCGCCGATGCACCGCCGTGAAGATCCCGAGCCATGGATTGACCGATTCGACCGGCGCGTCCGAACCGGCCGCCAGGTGTGCGCCGGCGTCGACCAGGGCGCGCCAGGCGTAGGCGTCGTCCTGGCGCCCGTCCCAGCAGGTCTCGACGAGGTCGCGGTCGGCGGCGGCGTGGATGGGCTGGAAGCTGGCGGTGACGTCGAGCTCGGCAAAGCGACGCGCATCGGCGCGCCGCACCAGCTGTGCGTGCTCCATGCGGTCTCGGGGTGGACCCGGTCGTCGAGGTTCGGCTCGCGAAGCCGCATCGAGCACGGCGGCCACTGCACGGTCGCCGATGGCGTGGATCGCCAGCCCGATCCCCGCAGGGCGCGCGGTCGCGAACAGCCGGTCGAGGTGCGCATCGTCGACGCGCAGGATGCCGGTCCCGCCATCGCCACAGGTGCGCTGCTCGAAGAGCGCGGCCGTGCCCGAGCCGAGGGCGCCATCGGCGTACTCCTTGGCCCAGCCGACCCGCATGGTGCGCCGGCCGTCGATCGGCATCCCGGTGGACAGGCCGCGCTCCGAAGCGGCGCGGAGCGCGTCGACCGGCATGCCGATGGTCAGGCGCAGGCGGCCGTCCACGAGGTCGCCCAGGTCGGTCAGCGATGAAAACGAGTCGCCCAGCGCGGCATCGGCGCCGATGCCGTTGCGGTCGGTGTAGTCCCCCGCCTCGCTCGCCCCGGTCAGCCCCAGGGCGGCTAGCTCGCGGAGCGCGTCATCGAGCGGGGCACGCAGCGCCGCGCCCTGGAGCTCGGCCACGAACGGAGCGACGAGGTCGAGCGCCGTCTCACGCAGGACCCCGGTCGGCGTACCCGCCGGCGCTCGCTCGATCCGGCCGCCGGCCGGATCGGCCGTCTCAGAACCGACGCCGGCCAGGCGGAGCGCAGCGGGCGATGCCCAGGCCGAGTGCCCGTCGTGGCTCGAGAGGTAGGCCAGGCGCTCGCCGGCCGCGTCCGACAGCGCGCCGCGCGGTACCGAGGCCATCTGCGCCTCCGACCAGCCACGACCGGTGACCCACGCGTCGGGCTGGCTTCGCGCCACGGCCGTCCGCAGGCGGGCGACCACCTCGGCGCCGCCGGCCGCGTCGTCGACCTGGAGAGCGACGCGCGCACGCGCCAGCGCGGGCAGATGGACGTGGAAGTCATGGAGACCGGGGATGACCGCCTGCGGCCCGAAATCCAGCACGCGTGCGCCACGTGCCGCCGCGTCGGTCACCTCGCGACGTGTACCGGCGCTGACGACCCGACCGCCGGCGACCCCGATCGACTCCACGGTCACGAGGCCGTCAGGCTCAGCGGCGGTGACGACCTGGCCGCAGATCACCGTGTCGGCGCGCGGCGTCGTCATCGGTCCGAGCCGAACCGTGGCGTCTGGCGGAAGCCGGCCGGTTCCGGGCCGACCGCGATGCGGACCAGCGCGACCGGAACCACGAGCAGCCAGTGGGACAGGAACAGCGCACCGCGGACGGCATCAGTCAGCAGGCGCCAGCCGCCGACGCCGGTGGCCGAGAGCCCGCCCAGCGCCAGCAGCAGCACGCCGATCCCGTAGCTGGCGAAGAGCGATGCCGGTACGGTCCAGTCGGCCGGCTGCGGGAGCGGGATGGTGACCAGGCTGGCCACGATCGACGCCGCGAACAGCGGTGGCACCAGGAACTCGCCGGTGAAGGCCAGGAAGTCGGCCTTGCGCGCCCACGGCTGGCGGCCCAGCACGAGCGATGGTCCGTGATTCAGGAGCCGACGGAGGCTGCCCTCCGCCCACCGAATGCGCTGGTGCCACAGCGCGGCGAGCGTCTCGACCGCCTCCTCCTCCACAGCCACCTCGGGCGCCAGCGTCACGTGCAGGCCGGCGGCGGACAGCCGGGTCGAGAGCTCGAGATCCTCGGTCAGCGCGCTCTCGCTCCAGCCACCGACCGCCTCGAGCGCGTCACGGCGCACGAACATGCCGTTTCCACGCAGCTCGGCGGTGCCGTCGGTCGCCCACCGTCCGCACTGGCTGGCCATGTCCATCAGCTGCTCGGCCGCCTGCGCTCGCGTGAGCCACGAGACCGATGCATTCCGCGGCAGCCGCGAGACCTGGAGCGCCGCGGCGGTCGGGTCCCGTTGCCACGCGCGCATGGCGCGCTCCAGGAAGGATGGTGCGATCCTCGCGTCGGCGTCGATGACGCCGATGACGTCGCCACGCAGGTACGGCATCGCCCAGGCCAGCACGCGGCCCTTGGTGCGCGGCCCCGCCGCCGGCTCTCGGCGACGCGCGTGCACGTGGGGTGTGCCGGCTGCAGCCGTCCGAGCGGCATCCCCGGTGCCGTCGGTCGAGCCGTCGTCGACGACGAGCGCCTCATACGCAGGCTGACCGGCACCGTCGTGGTAGCGGAGGGCGGCGACGGCTGCCACGGCCGCCCCGACGACCGTGGCCTCGTTGCGCGCGGGCAGTACGAGCGACGCGAACGGCAAGCCGGCGGCTCGGCCGGTCGGCTCTGCCGCTCCCGACCGTCCGAAGGCGTACGCCCGACGCATCACGCGGGACCCGCGCCACGCGAGCCACGCGACGTAGGCGATCGAGACGGCGATGACCAGCTGCAGCACGCGCGCAGCGAACGGAACGGTGATGGTGGCCCAGGCGACCACTGCCGAGACGACGAGGAAGGCAGCCGCGGAGAGCCTAGTCCCCATCGGTCGTTTTTCGGCGGCGGCGCCGATGCCGGTGGGGCGCCTCACGAGGCGCCGGCTCGGTCGCCTCGGGGACGCCGGGCGCCGTCGCCGTGTCGAGCGCCTCGGCGGGCGCCATGCCGCGGTCGTGCTCGTGCAGGCCGGCGCGCGAGTTCCGCCGCCACGACGCGATGCCGGCCCACAGCGTGAGGAGGCCCAGCGCGCCCATCACGATCGGGATGCCGGCGCCCGCAAAGAAGATGTTGAGGATGTCCGCCGCGGCCGGCGCGGCCAGAACGGGCAGGAACGAGGCGACGGAGAGCAACGTGTTGAGGATGCCGAAGATCCGGCCACGCACGTCCGATGGCAGCTCCTCCTGGAGTGCCGTCTGGGACGGGATGGCCACGAAGGCGTACTCGAGGCCCGCGAAGACCGCGATGACCACCACCACCGCGATGAGGCTCACCAGCGGCGCGATGGCCGGCACGACCTCCTCGATCGGTGCCGTGGCCGCGCCGAAGGTGGCGGCGACCGGCTTGATGAAGGCCAGCAGGACGAGCGTGATGCCCATGGCGACCAGGCCGACGTCGATCACCAGGCGCTTCGGAATGCCCTTGCCGTAGGAGTTGAGGAACAGGATCCCCACCACGGCGCCGAGCCCGGCCGGACCCATGATGAAGAAGAAGTTCTCCGGAGACAGGCCCAGGATGTCGACGGCGAACCCGGGACCGATCGCTCCGAGCACACCGATCAGGCTGGAGCTGATGCCCAGGTACGCGAGGCTCCAGGCGATGACCCGGTGCTGTCGGACGAACGCGATCCCCTCGCGCAGCTGGTCGACCAGCTCGGCGACCGCGCGACCGGCGGCGTCAGTCGCGGGCGGCGCGACGCGCTCGGGACGGACGGCCGGCAGCGGCAGGATGGCGAGCGCGGCCGCGCCGAACATGACCGCCACCAGGACGTAGACCGCGATCGGCCCCAGCACGTTCAGGACCAAGGGGCCAAGGAACCCGAAGCCGATGGCGAACGTGGCGTTGATGGTCAGCACGAAGATCGAGTTGGCCGCCATCAGGTGGCGCCGGTCGACGATGCGCGGGATGGACGTCAGCTCCGCCGGCGCGAAGATCGCGGTCGCGGTCGCGATGCCGAAGTTGATCAGGTACACCAGCGGGACGTTGGCGCTCGCCGTGGTGGGCGCAACGAAGATGAACGCGACGATGCCGACCGCCCGGACGACGTTGGTGGCGAGCATGATCAGCTTCGCGTTGCTGCGCTCGACGAGCACGCCGCCCAGCGTGCTGAACAGCACGGCCGGCACCAGGAAGGTCAGGATCAGCAGGGCCACCGCCGTATCGGAGCCGGTCGTGCGGCGCACGGTCGCCATGAGCGCGGCAAGCACCATGTTGCTCGCCAGCTGGCTCAGCGTCTGGGCCGACCACAGGTAGACGAACGCCCGGTTCCGGAAGACCGTGCCGGCTCCGGTCAGGTCACCGGCGCCGTCGGAGGGCAGATCCACGTGCGCCATCGGTCAGGCTGGTTCCTCCGGGCCGCGGGCCAGGAACTCGGTGAACCGGCGCTCGACGTCGAGGCGGTCCATCAGGATGCGGTGGCCGCAGCCGTCGCACACGAGACCGATATCGGCTCCGAGCCTGACCACCTCCCAATCGCGGCTGCCGCACGGGTGCTCCTTGCGGAGCCGTACTCGGTCGCCGATGCGGAGCTCGAGCGGTGCGGCCACCCTCACCCGCCGCCCTCCGCGGCGGTGACTCCGGTGAAGTTGAACGAGCCGAGGTGCAGCGCGGGCACCCGATAGCCGCCAAAGAACTCACCCGGCAGGAGCTTGGTGGTCGAGCTCGCGCCGCGGACGTCGCTGAAGGCCTCCGGGATGGACTGGGTGAAGCGGAAGTTGAGCAGCGGGCGGGTCAGCTTCCCGTTCTCGATGAGGAACGTGCCGTCCTTGGTCATGCCGGTCAGGATCGCCTTCTTGGGGTGCACGGGGTTGATGTAGTGGAAGCGCGTCACCCACACGCCGCGCCGGATCCCGTCGATCAGCTCGTCGCGCGGGGTCCTGCCGGGCGCCATGAACAGGTCCATGGCCATGGGCCCGATAAGGTTCGGCGCCGGCAGGCCGTGACCGGTGGATCCGGTGCCCGAGCGCTGTCCGGTCGCGGCATCGTGGACGACCGCGCGGGCGATGCCGCGATCGATGAGGTCGACGCGCTTCTTGACCACGCCCTCGAAGTCGATGGGCGCGGGGAGGCCGCTCGGATCGGCGCCGTCGTCCCAGATGGAGACGTTCTCCCCCATCACCTGCTTGCCCAGGTCCATGAATGAGCGCCCCTCCTCGTGCGCCAGGCCGGAGAAGCCGATGTAGGAGAGGTACTCGAGCAGGCCGGCCACGGCGTACTCCTCGAGGATGACCTCGTACTCGCCCGGCTCAAGCTCACCCGCGCCCCGCATCCGGTCGCCCTTGGCGGCGGCCTCGGCCCCGAGCGCCTCGGCGTCGATGGTCGTGATGTCCGGCGAGCCGGCGTTCGCGTACCCGGACGCAGCACCCGACGCGAAGCCGTCCATCATCACGGTCAGCAGTGTCGAGCGCGTCGACCGGTGCTGCACGCGGATTCCCAGCGAGTTCGCCACGGCGACCGTCATCACGGTCGTCGAGAAGGATCCCGACGCCTGGAGGCGTTCCTTCTCGCCGGCGGCGATGACCGCGCGCGCGCCCTCGGCGCGCAGCTCGGCGCCGGCCTCCGCGGTCGCGGACACGAACCCGAGATCCGGGTCGTAATCGCGCCCATCGGGCTCGGGCAGGACGGCGGCTCGCGGGTTCGGCGCCGAGCGCTTCGCGATGGCCGTCGCCCGATCGACGACGTCGCGGATGCCGGGCTCGTCGAGTCGATTCGTGCTCGCCACACCGATGCGCCCGTCGTCGATGACGCGGACCTGGAGGCTGGCGTCGTGCTCGCGCACGTTCTGGTGGATCTGGTTGGTCGCGAACCGCGTCAGCGCCGCGTCCTGCGCGATGTACAGCGCCTCGGTCTTCTCGGCGGTCGAATGCGCGAGGGCGCGGTCGAGCAGCGCGTCGACCTCGTTGCGGGTGGCTACCATCGGCCCACTCCCACGTTCACCTTCCGGAACCGCGCCGGCGCAGCGCCGTGGCCGACGTGGCCGGTCTGGACCGGCTCACCCTTGCCGCAGTTCGGCAGGCCCCACAGCGTCCACTCGTCGGACGAGCAGATGGCGTCGCAGCTGCCCCAGAACTGGGGCGTGATGCCGGTGTAGGTCGGGTTCTTGACGAGCTGCGTGCGTTTCCCGTTCTTGACGATCCAACCGGCCTGGTCGCCGAACTGGAAGTTCAGCCGCCGGTCGTCGATCGACCAGCTCTTGTTGATGCTCATGAAGATGCCGTCGCGCGTATCGGCGATGAGATCCTCGAGCGAGCCCGCATCGCCCGGGCGCAGGTTGATGTTGGTCATCCGGATGAGCGGGATGTTGCTCCACATCCAGGCACGGGCGCTGCCCATGCTGCTGCGACCGATGCGCGGCGCGGTCTCGCGGCTGGTCAGGTAGCCGACGAGCAGGCCGCGGTCGATGAGCGGCACCTTCTGCGCGGGGACGCCCTCGTCGTCGTAGCCGAACGTGCCGAGGCCGCCCGGCGCGGTCGCATCGGCGTCGATGTTGACGAGGTCGCTGCCGTAGCGCAGCTGGTTGAGCTTGTCGGTGGTCAGAAAGCTGGTGCCGGCGAAGCTGGCCTCCGTGCCGAAGACCCGATCCAGCTCCGTCGGGTGGCCGCACGACTCGTGGATCTGGAGCGCGACCTGGGTCGAGTCGAGGATGAGGTCCATCTCGCCGGACGGGCACTGTGGGGCGTCGAGCAGCGCCACGGCGAGCTCGGCGGTCTCCTGGGCGTGCTCGGCAAGGTCGAGGGCGCGGACCGCCTCGAACCCACCGGTGACCGACTGGCCGCCGAAGGAGTTCGGGTAGCTGCGCTGCTGCATCTCCGACTCGTTGACCGCGGTGGCCTCGATGCCGCCCCCGGCCTCCACGATCTCCTGCTCGATCCACGCCCCGGCCAGCGAGGCGAAGGTCTTGCGCTCCCTGCCGGCGACCATGTTGCCCTCGCGGATGGCGACGCCGGGCACCCGTGCCATGGCCGCATCGGCTTCCATGAGGATGCGCAGCTTGTCGTCGAGGCTGACGGCAAAGGGATCTTCCTGGTAGGGCGTGCGGTAGGTGTCCTTCACCGGCTCGGTCGCGTCCAGCTGGACCGCCTCCTTGCGGCCGATGCGCGAGGCGCGCGCGATCTCCAGGGCCTCGGCGGCGATGCGATCGGCCTCGCCCAGGTCGAGCACGGCGCTCGAGCTGAAGCCCCACGCTCCATCCACGAGGACGCGCACGCCGAAGCCCGCGCTGGTGTTCGAGCTGGCGCCCTCGAGCTGGCCGTTCTTGACGGTCAGCCCCTCGGTCTCGCGTTCCACGACGCGGACGTCCGCGTACGTTGCGCCGCCGCGCTGGGCGGCATCGAGGGCGCGTTCGATCAGGTCCTTCACGGCACCTTCCGTTGCAGCAGATGATTCGGAAGCGAAAGGCTACTCGACGGGGCGCGCGGCCGTCGGCGTGAGGTCGCGCCGCGTGGCCGGAACGACCAGCGAGCGATCCTCGCGGACGGTGAAGCGCGCCTGGATCGACTGCTCCAACAGCTGGAGCAGACCACCCTCGCGGGTCATCGCCGTCGTCAGCCCGCCAGGCGAGCCGATGGCCGTCACCGTGAAGGCCCGACCGATCGGCACGCCGTCGATTTCGATGGCGCTCGTGCCGAGCACCGCCACCGAGCTCGCCGTGATGCGGATGTCGTCGATGGCGATGGCATCGGCGCCGGCGTTGCGGAGCTCCTGGATGATGTCGTTGACCGAGGTGGGATCGAACGACCCCTCGCCCTCGACCACGATCCCCTGCCCCTCGACCGCCCCGAGCCCGCCGAACGCCTCGACGCGCAGCAGGTCCTCCTGGCCGATCGCCAGGCTCGACTGCCCCTCGGCGGCCGCGCGCTCGTAGTCGCTGACCTGGTCGCGCAGGTCGGCGAGGCCGTCGCGGAGCTCCGCGTTTCGGGCCGACAGGGTCTCGATCAGCGTCGAGAGCTCCTGCGGCGAGAGGTTCGCCAGCTCGATCGGTCGCGCCTGCGATCGCAGCTGGCCGACCAGCAATGCACCGATGAGGAGGGCGACGCCGAACAGGCTCAGCTGCGCAACTCGGCCGGCCATCAGTCCGACCGCTCCGGCGCGCCCCAGCGCAGCCGCGTGTTGCCGATGAAGGCGGGCAGTCGAACCTCGTCGCGTGCCTCGCTCGCGAACTGGAGCCCGAACGTCTCGATGCGCAGCGAGAGCCGGCCGATGTAGAACGGGTTCGCCAGGAAGCGTTCGTGGAGGTCGCCCGGGCCGATTGCTTCGATGCGGAACGGCGGCGACAACAGCGCCTGGTTCACCAGGATCGCCGACCCCGCGCCGTAGATGGAGGTCGTGGTCACGATGCGCTCAGCCGGCGCGCCGCCCTCGCCGCCACCTCCGGTGATGGCGATCGCCTCGGCGCCGGATGCCCACAGCGCGGCGACGATGTCACGCAGATCGTCCGCGAGAACGAAGTAGTTCGACGGGTTCTCGCCGACCGGCACCTGGCGCGTCGAATCCGCGATCTCGATCACGACCCCCGGGCCGGTTACGTCCGACAGGCCCACGGCCAGCCGGGCGGCGGCGAGGTCCTGGTTCAGCCGGTCCGTGGCGCTCTGCGAGCCGGCGCTCTGCGCCTGGAACTCCCGCACCCGGTCCTCTGCCTCCTCGATCTGGGCGCGGAGCTGCTCCTGCTCGCGCTGCCGCTGCTCGGCCTGGATGATGAGCACGCCCTGGGCGGAGCTGATCACGGTCTGCCGAACGGTCGAGCTGTTCCACTGGGCGGCGCCGACGAAGCCGATGGAGGCCAGCGCCAGCCCGATGCTCAGCGCCCAGCGCGGGCTGCCGACCCTGGCGCGCGATCGCGGAGGCAGCCGACGGCTCACGACCGAGCCCGACGCTCGGCGCGTCGCGAGACCGCGACGGCGGCAAGACCGGCCGCCGCCGATGCAGCCGCGAGGAGCACGATCAGCCCGACGTCGAATCCGCCACCGGACGGCTCGCCGTCCTCGCTGGGCGAACCCTCGTCCGGTGGGCGTTCGGCGTCCGGATCAACCCCACCCGGGTCGACCTCGCCGGCCGTCGGCCGGTCGACGTTGGAGGGCGCAATGGGCTCCGGCTCGATCGGCGTCGGGGCCTCGACGCCGAAGGAGGCGTAGTAGTCCGCGTACAGCTCATCGGCCGGGATGCCGGTCCCCGCCTCGAGCGCCTCCTCGTCCGAGGCGCCGTCACGGTACGCGGCGGTCATGCGCGCCAGCGCCTCGGGCCCGTAGGTGTCGACGATGAGGTCGACCATGGTGGTTCCCTGTGCGTAGCTGAGACGTCCCCCGCGCTCGCCGATCGGGAACTGCTCGGTGATGGCATCGAAGGCGAACAGGCCGCCGCCGGACGCCTCGTTCTCGACGATCGCGCGGTCGCCGCCTGCATCTCCGGCCTCGGACCACGTGGCAATCCCTTCGTTCAGCCAGCGTGCCGGCTCGTGGAACGGGTTGTCCGTCGCGTCGTGGAAGACGATGTGGGTGACCTCGTGGACCATGGCCGTCTCGAGGTACGCCTGCGAACCCGCTTCGGCCGAGTTCCACATGAAGATCGTGCGGATCTCGCTGAAGGCCGCGGCGCCGGTCCACTCGCGCGCCCCGGGTCCGAGCGCCCCGAAGAAGGCGTCGCGGCTGGCATACACGAAGACGTCGACCGGACCGGCCAGGGTCGTTCCCAGCCGCTCCTCGCCGCGCTCGACGCCGAGCGCGGTCAGCTCGCCGAAGCGCACCGCCTGGGCCTCGGCGTCACCGTACCAGTGCACCGTCGCCTCGCCCAGCTGACGGCTCTGCCAGTCGAGCCCCGGTCTGTCGTCGTCGTAGCGGATGGTGGCCTCGTCGGAGACCGTCACCTCGTCGCCGTCGAACGCCCGCCATTGGTAGGTGACCAGCGTGTTGGGCGTGACGTAGTCGACCGCCGTGTTCCAGACGTACGAGGCGCGGGTCCCGCTGGCATCGACCGGCACGACGAAGGCCGCATCGCTGCCGGGCGTGCGCAGCAACAGCTCCAGCTCATCAGGTGCGCCACCGTCCAGGCTGACCTCGAAGGTGATGTTCTGGCCGTAGGCCGAATCTGCCTCGAGCGTGCCGAAGCCGTCGAACGCGGCGGCCGCATCGGCGGCGATCACGCCAACCGCGCAGGCCAGCGCCGCCGCCAGCAGCCAGCGCGTCAGCCGTCCCATGACACCCGTCCGAAGTCGAGAAGGCCAATCGTCAGGTTTCCCAGGCCGCGCAGCCCATCGGCGACCAGCCACCACGTTTCGCCGTACGACCACGGGATCAGCGGCGCCTGTTCGTTGACGTAGTCGTCGACGGCCGCATACGCCTCGCCGATCTCGTCCTCGGGCGCGCGCGCGGCGTCCTCCAGCAGCGACGCGAACTCGTCGTCGCGCCAATCGCCGTAGTTGCTCGCCGCGCCGGGCTCCAGCAGCAGCCCGTAGAGCGCCTGCGGCGATGGGTAATCGGCGATCCAGCTGATGGTGAACATGCTCGCCGGCCGCGTGTCGAGGCTCGCCAGGAAATCGACGTAGTCGGTCGTCTCGATCTGCACGTCCACGCCCAGCTCCTCGCGCCAGATCGCCACCGCCGGCTCGGCATCGAGGCTCAGGCCGTTGACGACCACGGTGCCGAGGTCCGCCCGGTCGGCGTAGCCGGCCGCGTCCAGAAGGTCGCGCGCCTCGGCGGCATCGGTCTCGAGGGTCGGCGTGAAGCCGTCCGGCCATAGTGCGGGCGGGACGATGCTGGCCGCCGCCGTCGAGGAGGCGCCCTCGGCCAGCGGCACGAGCCGCTCGCGATCCAGCACCAGCGTGAACGCGCGCCGCACGCGCGGGTCGTCGAACGGCGGTCGGGTGGTGTCGAAGCCGAAGTAGCTCACCGTCAGCGGCTCGGCGGCGTGCAGGTGCGGACCAAGATCGGCGTCATACGCGATCCACGTGGCGTCCCATCCGGCGACCTGCACGAGATCAACCGCGTCGGACTGGAATGCCGTCGCCGGATCGGTGTCCGTGCCGCCGATCCACTGGATCTCGTCGATGGGCGGGGCGCCGGCGACGTAGCGATCGTTGGCGCGGAGCACGAGGTCGCCGCCGTCGGCGCCCTCGACGACGTACGGGCCGCTGCCGACGAACGCCTGCGGCGTCTGCCAGGTGTCGGTGGCATCGGCGGTGGGCGGCACAACGAACGTCGCCGGGGTCGCGGTGATCTGGACGAAGTACGACGCGGGGTGACGCAGCTCGACGACGAGCGTGTGATCGTCCGGAGCGCGGATGCCGACCTCGTCCTCGTCGGCCCTGCCCGCCACCCGGTCGCTTGCGCCGACCACGATGCTCAGGACATCCGGTGCCGTGGCGGCCGTGGCGGGGTCGAGCAGGCGGAGCCACGAGCGGCGCACGTCCTCCGCCACGAGCGGCGTCCCGTCGCTGAACTCGAGGCCGTCACGGATCGCGAACTCGTACGTCAGCCCGTCTTCGCTGATCTCCCAGCCCGACGCCAGCGACGGATACGGCTCGCCCTGCTCGTCGAGCCGCGTCAGGCCGGCGTAGAGCTGGAGCAGGAGCTCGACGTCGGCGGCATCACTGATGAAGGCCGGGTCCAGCGTGTCGGGAGGTCCGGCGAGGTAGCGGAGGGCTGGTCCGGCCGCGCGGATGGGCTCGCCATGGACGGAGCCGGAGAGCGCGATGAGAAGTGCCGCCGCCACCCCCGCCGCCCGCCTCAGCCGTCGCATGCGGTCTCCGTGGCAGGGGCGACCTGGGTGAGGGCTCGGCGCACGGCGGCTAGTATACGGGCGCCGTGCAGCACGTCCATGAACACCGATTTCAGCCTCAGCCTGCGGGCAGCCTGACCCTTCGACAGTTCGTCGAGTCGCTGCGCCGGTGGACCCCGGAGATGCGCCAGAT
The DNA here is from genome assembly GCA_025937535.1 of Chloroflexota bacterium. Classification (GTDB taxonomy): domain Bacteria; phylum Chloroflexota; class Limnocylindria; order QHBO01; family QHBO01; genus JACDBZ01. The sequence continues at coordinate 23,516 of JAICRD010000002.1, forward strand.
CGTCCAGATCGCGCTGACCCGGACGGAGGCAGAACGCCGCCAGTACCTCCAGCAGTTCCACGCCGGACACCATGACCGCCAGCCCGGTGCGCATGACAGCTTCATGCGCTGGGCGTATTCGGACCCTCGGATCGAGGACGTCCCGCTCCTGCTGGCCGAGCTCGAGCGCGACGACGCCGACTACGCCGGCGCCCTCCAGCACGAGGCTGACGTGCTGGTCCGCGAGCGTGCCCACGGCAAGACGGCCGCGCAGCGTGTGGCGGACTACCTCGCGTTGCTGGGCATGGAGAACAGCGAGCGCGTACGGGCCGCGATCGCCAGCCTCCTGCCACCGGGCACCCCCGACGCCGCAGTGGCAGCCACCATCCGCCAGATGCGGCGGCGCTGGCTGGAGCTGTACGGCGACGATCCGTTCTTCGCGGAGGACTAGGCCGATGCGCCGGCGGACCATCGGATGGGCCCTGATCGCCTACGGCGTGATCGGGGTCGTGCTGCTCGTCGCCGGGGCGATCACGGGCATGGACGCGGCCGCACGCATCGAGCGCACCGCCCTCGTGGCCGGAGGAACGCTCTCGGCCGCTGCGCGCGCCACGCGGGCGGCGGCCGACTCGTTCACCTCGATCGATGGCAGCCTGGCCGAAGCGCAGTCGTCGGCAGATACGGCGGCCGCCCTCTCGCGTGACGCGTCGGCAACGCTCGACTCGCTCGCGGCCGCGATGGGCATCACGATCTTCGGCAGCCAGCCGCTGGCCCCGCTGGCGGTCGAATTCTCCACCAGCTCCGACCAGGCCGATCAGCTGGCAGACACGCTCGACTCCGTCTCGGGATCGATGTCGGAGACCCGCACCGACGTCGCGGTCATCGGCGTCGAGCTCGACGGCCTCAGCGATCAGCTCGAATCGCTCGAGATCACGACGGACCCGGCCGGCGGCACGCCACCGCTGCGGCTCTTCATCGGGCTCCTGCTGGCCTGGCTCGCGGCGCCGGCCATCGGCGCCATCGTGGTCGGGGCCGTGCTCCTTCGGACTCCCCGTCCGGTCTCCGTCGACTAGTCGGCGCGGCGCAGGACGCGCCGCAGGCGCATGAGCGAGCCGACGTAGAGCACGAGGCCGATGCCCGCCAGGGCGGCCAGCATCCAGGTTTCGCGGACCTCGCCGCGCAGCATGTGCTCCTGGAGCAGGCCGATGCCATGCGTCACCGGCAGCGCGTAGGCGAGGTACTGGGTCCACGTCGCGAAGTCGCTGACGGGCAGGACGAAGCCGGAGAAGAAGACGCTCGCGAGCAGCACCAGCATGGAGAGCTGGACCGCCTGGCGTTCCGAATCGGCGACGAGCGAGATGAGCAGGCCGACGCCGAGGGACGCGAACGTCAGCAGCAGCACGATCCCGACGAACGGCAACCAGCCGCCGAGCAGAGGGACGCCGAGCACCCCGACGAGGAGCACCCCGACGATGGCCGCCACCGCGAGGCTCAGGACCGCGTACGCGACGTACTTGCCGACCAGCAGCTCCATCGACGTTACGGGCGCCACCCGGAAACGGTCCATCTGGCCGGAGAGCCGTTCGCGGACCATGGACAGCGCCGTCAGCGTGATGGCGAGGTGCTGGAGCACCAGGGCGAACACCGCCGGGCCGAAGAAGCTGATCACGTTCGGCTCGGTGGGTGCGACGTTCTCAGTCTCCGCCTTGGTCGGCCGCGCGATGACCTCCGGCGGCACGTCCGCGGCCGGCCCGAGCTCGCCCTCGGCGAAGGCGATGCCCTCGGCCGCCGCGGTCTCGACGATCTCGGCGTTGAGGCTGCTGACGAGGATCGACGTGGCCAGCCCGGCGAGCTGGTCGTAGACGGGATCGATCTGGTTCCACGCCACGCGAATCGTGGTCTGATGGCCCGACCGCAGCTCGGTCGACGCGTTCTCCGGGGCGACGATGAGCAAGTCGATCGCTCCGTCACGGAGTCGCTGCTCGGCCGCATCGGCATCGCTGGTGACGTCCCGCACGTCCAGCCGGCCGGGCGCGAGGTCGCCGTAGTAGTCCGGCTCGCGCGGCAGGTCGCTGTTCTCGGGCACCACGATCTCGGTCGCGAACGGCGCGCGGTAGCCGGAGTAGCCCAGCCCGAAGATGAACATGATCAGGAACGGGCCGAACACCAGGCTGGCGAGCACGCCAGGTCGTCGCAGGACCTCGCGGAGCTCCTTGCCGGTGAAGGAGCTCATGCGGATGACGCTCTCGATCACGTTACGCATCGGCTGTCACCGAGCGGGGCTGCGACCGGTCGCCGCCGTTGTCGCTGGCGGCGCGGCGCTGCTCGACCAGGCCAGTGAACACCTCGTCGAACGTCGGCTGGTGCTCCTCGATGCCGACGACGTCGACGCCGGCGCTGCGTAGCGTGTCGATGATCGTGGTCGTGAGCGTCGCGGCATCTGCGACGGTGGCCATGAGCTGGCGCGGCGCCGTCTGCCGGACGCTCTCGACCCCCGCCACGGAGGCGAGCATCTCAGGATCCACGGCGCGGGCCGTGTTGATCTCGAGCACGTCCCCACCGAAGACCATCTGGCGCAGCGCCTCGGGAGTGTCGTGCGCGACGAGCGCCCCGTCGACGATGAGAGCCACCTGGTCGCAGTACTCGGCCTCGGCGACGTACTGCGTCGTCACCACCAGCGTCCGCCCCTCATCGCGCAGACGACGAAGCTCGTCCCAGATCGACTGCCTCAGGAGCGGGTCGATGCCGGCCGTCGGCTCGTCGACGAAGAGCACCTCGGGACCATGGACGAGCGCGCAGGCCAGCTCGAGCCGGCGCTGCATGCCGCCCGACAGGTCGCGCGCGAGCTTGTGGCGCGCGTCCCACAGGTCGACCACCTCGAGCGCGCGCCGAATGAGCCTCCGGCGCCGGAACGGGCCGATCCCGTACAGGGCAGCCACGAAGCCGACGTTCTCCTGCGCCGAGAGATCCTCGTACAGGCTGAACAGCTGTGGCATATAGGCGATCCGCCGGCGCGTTCGTCGCCGGAAGTGCATCGGGTCCTCGCCCAGGACGTTGATCTCCCCGCTCGTCCGTCCCAGGGTGCCGGTCAGCATCCGAATGGTCGTGGTCTTTCCCGAGCCGCTCGGACCGACGACGCCGAGGATCGTGCCCGGCTGGACCTCGAAGGTCAGGTCGTCCACCGCGATCCGATCGTCGAAGGCACGGCTCAGCCCGCTGGCGGCGATGATCGGCTCGCCAGCGGGTGTGGCTCGGACAGGAGTCTGGGCGGTCACGCGCCAGCCCAAAGCAAGCGGCGTGCCCGCCAGGCGAACAAGCGCTTGCTCAGCCTGGCGTGCGGCGGCCGACCATCGTGCGCAGGCGATCCGCGTCGCGAAACGCATGCCCGCCGATGTCGTTGTTGAAGTACCCCCACACCGGCAGTCCGGCGTCCGCCCAGTCGACCATGCGCCCGGCCCATGCCGACAGCCGCTGCGACGGATAGCGGCCCCCGTAGCGCTCCCCCGACCCGTGAAAGCGGACGTACACGAACGGCCCGACAGCCTGCGGCGGCGGCGTCGATCCGGCCATGTCGTGCAGGCACAGCGCCACGCCGGCGTCAGCGAGCAGCGCGAACGCCATCGGTCCGTACCAGCGCCGATCGCGGAACTCGATCGTCTGCGGCTCGTCCGGCACGGCGGCCAGAAAGTCGGCCAACCGGCGCCGGTTCGGTCGCCAGCGCGGCGGCAACTGGTAGAGCACCGGCCCCAGGTGCTCGCCCAGTCGGCGCGCGCGGCTCCAGAAACGGTCCAGCGGCTCCGCCGGCTCGCGCAGACGCTTGAGGTGGGTGAGGTAGCGGCTGGCCTTCACCGCGAAGCGGAACGTCGTTGGGACGCGACGGCCCCATGCCTCGAACACGTCGCCGGATGGGAGGTGGTAGAAGGGGTTGTTGAGCTCGACCGTGTCGAAATCCTCGGTGTAGCGCTCGAGCCATCGGCTCCTTGGGAGGCCTGTCGGATAGAAGTCGCCCGCCCAATGGCGGTACTCCCAGCCGGAGGTGCCGATCCGGATCGGTGCGCGCATCGGTGCCGATCAGGCACGCGGTATGCCACTTCGTCGCGCATTCGCACAGGAGAATCACCATGGCCGAGCTCGACGCTGACGATCGTGACGACCTGAGGAAGAACCAGTTCGCGTACGTCGACCGCGAGGGAGGCGAGCATCTGCCGATCAACGACGAGGCGCACGTGCGCAACGCGATCTCACGCTGGAACCAGACCGACTTCGAGAGCAAGACCGCCAAGGAGGAGGCCCGAAAGAAGATCCTGCGTGCCGCCGAGAAGTACGAGATCGACGTCGACGAGGACGCGAAGGTCAAGCAGTCCGTCGGCTGAGGGAGGCGCATGCGAGCGATCTGGAAGGGGGCGATCAGCTTCGGGATGGTCACCATCCCGGTGAAGCTCTATACCGCGACCGAGTCGAAGGACGTGCGCCTTCGAATGCTGTGCAAGGAGCACGAGGCGCCGATCCAGGAGAAGCGCGTCTGCACCGACGGCGGCGAGGAGCTCGCCTGGGACGACCTGGTCCGCGGGTTCGAGGTGAGCAAGAACGAGTTCGTCGTCCTGGAGCCCGAGGAGATCGAGGCCGCCAAGCCGGAGTCGAGCACGACGATCGACATCGGCGACTTCGTCGAGGCCTCCGAGATCGACCCAATCTACTTCGAGAAGACGTACTTCCTCGAGCCCACCGACGTCGGCGCCAAGCCGTTCAGCCTGCTGAAGCAGGCGCTCGAGGAAACGAATCGCGTCGCGATCGCCCGGGTCACGATCCGAACGCGCGAGCGCCTGGCCACGATGCGCACGTACGAGGACACCCTCACCCTCGAGACGATGTACTGGCCGGACGAGATCCGCTCGACCGGCTCACTTGACCTTCCCGAGGGCGCCGAGGCCAAGGTGCGTGCCAAGGAACTCGACATGGCGCGCTCGCTGGTCGAGAGTCTGGCCGACAGGTTCCGGCCGGAGTCCTACGCCGATGAGTACCGCACCGCCCTCGAAGAACTCATCGAGCAGAAGATGCGGGGCGAGACGACGAGGGCGAAGCGACGAAAGCCCGAACCCAAGGTCATCGACCTGATGGATGCGCTCCGCGCGAGCGTCGCGCAGGCGAAGGGCGACGGCGAGGGCAGCGGGAAGAAGCCGGCCCGCAAGAAGGCAGGAAAGAAGCGCGCCGCCTGAACTAGAGGTGCTCCTCGTGGTCGGCGAGATCGTCGCCCCCGATCCGCGGCTCGCGCTCGGGCCGGTCATCGGCGCGGCCCTCCGGCCCGCCGACCTTCAGCTCCTCGCCCGGTTCGCCGATCTCGCCCTGCTGCGCCGGTGCAGCGGCTGCCTGCGAGCGCGTCACCTCGGCGTGGTGCGCCGGGTCCGAGGCCTCGCGCCACTCGCCCGGCTCGAAGTCACGCTGGATCTCGTCGGGGGTGAGATCGCCGGTGGCGCCGGTCAGGCCGCCACTCGACGATCCTCGTTCGGTCACCGCTGTGCCCCAGCCTCGACCTCACCGCGCCACGCGCCCGTCTCCGAGCCGCGACCCTCGATGAACTCCTTGAAGCGCTCGAGGTCGCCCTTGACGCGGCGGTCCAGGAAGCCGAGCGCGGTCCCGACGTTCTCGACGAGGCCTTCCGGATCGGCGTCCATCTGGAGCGTGACGCGAGTCGTCTCGTCGTCGATGCGGTGGAACGTCACGACGCCGGCGTTCTCGGCGCCGCTCGTGGCACGCCACGCAACGCGCTCATCGGGATGCTGCTCGGTGATCTCGGCGTCCCACTCCTTCTCCGCGCCGCCAATTTCGGCGACCCAGTGAAGGTGGGTGTCATCGGTCTGTGCGACCGATTTGACGCCCTCCATGAACTGCGGGAAGGACTCGAATTGGGTCCACTGGTTGTAGGCGGTGCTCACCGGCACCTTGACGTCAATGCTGTCGACGACGGAAGCCATCTGATCGGTTCCTCCAGGTTTGCTCTTGGTGTTGGGTCTTGCAGGCCATGGGTTTGCAAGGCCCGCGCCAACAGCCGCACCGGCGTCAGCACCGATGAGGCGAAGGAGCGTGCCGCCCGCACGCTGAACAATGAGCGCCACGAGGGGGGCGAAACGAAGAAGAAGCGACGGCGGGAGTCCCGTCGCGTCCGCCGCCCGGTGGTGGTCTGACAGCCGGCCGTTCGTATACTCGCCTCCGTGCGCCCTGCAGCCTCGACCGGCTGTTTCGTCGCGCTCACCGGAGGATGCGTGTCCCGCTCCATCACGGCTCGCCGTCTCGTCGCCGGACTCTTCGCATTGGGTCTGCTCGCCTCGCTGCCGATGCGGGCAAGCGCCCACGCCGAGGTCGTCGAGTCGGACCCGGCGGCGAACGCGGCGCTCATCGAGGGGCCCGATGCGCTGACCATCACCTTCAGCGAGCCGATCGACCCGCAGGCCTCGGTCATCCAGCTGCTGGATGCGCAGCAGCGCCCGATCGCGGGAGTCGGCGAGCTGAGCCTGACCGATGGCGGTCGAACGGCGACCCTCTCGCTCCCCGGGCTGGATCCCGACGTCTACACCGTCAGCTACCAGGTCGTCTCGAAGACCGATGGCCACGCCACCGCCGGCTTCTACGCCTTCCTCATCGACCCGTCCGGCGCGGCTCCCCCACCTACCGACTCCGCCAGCTCGAGCTCCCCGTCGGTCGACCCGCTCACGGTCGCGGCCCGATGGCTCGCGCTGACGATGTTCCTCCTGGCGCTGGGCAGCGTCGCCATGTGGTGGAACGCCGGCTCGGCCGCCGGTGCCACCGACCCGCCATGGGCGCTGATCGGCGGAGCCTGCCTCGCGGCATCGGCCGGCGTGGTGGGCTATCTGCTCCTCGCCGCACGACCGATCGCGGGCACAGCCGGAACCGGCATTCCGCTCGATCCGGCGGCGGCGTTCGGCTGGACGGCATTCGCGATCGCCATGCGAGTCGCCGTGCTGGCAGGCGTGGCCGCCGCGGCGCTCGCGATCCTCGGCGCGAGGTTCGATGGCAGTCGGCGGCTGGTTGTTGCCGTTGCGCTCGCGATCGCGATCGGGATGGCGGGCATGAGCCTGGCCGGCCACGCCGCGGTCGGCGGCATCGGCTTCGCGGCGCTCGACTGGCTGCACCTGGTTGCCGTCGCGGCCTGGCTCGGCGGGTTGCCCACCGCGCTCGTCCTGGCCGCCCGGGTCGAAGGCGTTGCCTGGCGCACCGCGCTCACGGCGATCCTGCGCCGCCACGGCCGGCTCGCCCTCGTTGCGGCCCCCGTCGTCGCGCTCAGCGGCATCGCCAACTCGCCGATCGTGCTCGGCAGCGGCCGGGATCTCGTAGCCAGCGATTACGGGAACCTGCTCGTGGCGAAGGCCGGGCTGCTCGCGGTGGCGCTCGGCATCGGAGCGGTGAATCACCTTGCGCTCCGCGGGCGAGGTCGCGCCGCAGTCGTCGGGCTGGTGAGCGCGGAGCTCGTGGTCGGAGTCCTCGCCGTCTCGGCAGCGGCAACCATGGTCACGATCCAGCCGGCCTCACAGCGCCAACCCGAGCTCGCGACGACGCCCGTCAACCCCGCCCACTTCTTCGGGGAACTCGCCGGCGCCCGCGTTCACGTCGCCGTCAGCGTGCCCGCGCCGGGCGACCAGGCGTATCGGGTCATCCTCACCGATCCCGATACCGGCGGCCCACCGGGGGATCTCCAGAAGGTGTTCCTCGAGCTGACCCCGCCGTCGGGCAGCGACCTTCCACCGGAGCGAGTCGAGCTCGAGCTCCAGCCCGATCCCGTCGGTGGGCTGTATGCCGCCAATGGCGCGTACACGCCCATCGAGGGCGACTGGGGAATGGACGTCATCGTTCGACGGCAGGGGCTGCGTGACGAGTCGATCGGCTTCGTGCTGGCCGTGAGCTCGCCTGGCGCACCGGAGCTCGGGCCGCCGCCCGACACCGGCGTTGGCGTCCCGGCCCCGATCGCGGCGGCCTGGTCGATGCTCCCGCCGGGTCCGACTGGCTGGCTGCCGGCGATGGTGGCGCTCGCGGCCCTGGTCGGCGCCGGCTGGCTGCGGCCGGGCACTCGTCGCTCGGTCCTCCGCGGGGCGCTTGCCACGCTCGCCGTCGCGGCGGTGCTCACGATCGGGAGCAGGACGCTGGTCGACGCGGCGAATGCCCCCAGCGCCCAGGACCTCGCCGCTCAGCCACCCGCGACCGATTCGCCCGACCTGGCGCGCGGCGAGGCCGTGTATCGGGCGAACTGCTCGAGCTGCCACGGCCTGGATGCGCGCGGAGGCGGAGCGGTGACGACTCAGCCGGTCGCCGATTCCCTGCTGGATGCGGTGCGCGCCACCTCCGACGCCGAGCTGTCGTACCGTATTGCCTATGGCGTCGCCGGCACGCCGATGCCGTCGTTCGCCGGCCTTCTCACGCCCGAGGAGCGCGCCGATCTCATCGCCTATCTGCACGAGCTGGCGCGATGATGGAAACCGAACCAGGAGCCTCACCTTGCCGCGTCCCCGATTCGTGCTCGCCCCGTTCGCCGCTCTGCTGCTCGCTGCGCTGCCGGCCGCAGCGTCGGCCCATGCCGAGCTGGTCTCGAGCCAGCCGGCAGCCGACCAGATGCTCGATACCCCACCCAGCAGCGTGGTCGTCACCTTCGACTCGGAGCTCGACCCGGACACGAGCGAGATCGTGGTGGCAGACGCCGATGGAAGCATCGTCGGAGAGGGCGGCGTGGACCTCGATGTGGCCGATCGCAACGTCCTGCGCGCGGCCGTCTCGATGACCCGCGATGGCGAGTACCGTGTCACGTGGTCCGCCGGCTCGATCGACGGCCACGTCGGGTCCGGTGAATTCGCATTCCGGGTCGGCCCGGAGCCGACGGCTGGCGTTGCCAACACCGCCCTCCCGATGCGGGGGTCGGGCGCGGTCGCCATCGGCGTGCTTCTGTTGTCGATGGCGCTCGCCCTCGCCGCGCGCGAGCTTCGACGCGCGTCCCGATGAGGCGCGTGCTGACGCTCCTCGCGGCGGTCGCCCTGACCGCCTGCGTCAACCAGAGCCGCCCCGAAACGTGCGATGAGCCGTCCGCGACGCTGGAGCTGACGCTCACGGCGCAGGCGCTCTCGCCGACCGACCCCGCCGTGTGCCAAAACCAGGAGGTGACCCTGGTCGTCCACTCCGAGGTCGACGGCACGCTGCACATCCACGGATACGACGAGGCGGTGCCTGCGACGGAGGTCACGGACGGCGAGGACCTGCGCCTCGAGTTCACCGCCACGCGCACTGGCCAGTTCCCGATCGAGCTCCACGCCGATGCCGCGCCTCAGGGAGTGGCGGTCGGACTCTTCACGGTCCATGACCGGTAGCGGGAGGCTGCGAGCGGCTGCGCTCGCGGCGGCCTGCCTGGCGCTGGTCCCGGGCGTCGTGTCGGCGCATGCCATCGGCGGCACGTTCCAGCTCCCGGTGCCCCTGTGGCTGTACCTGCTGGGTGCGGCGATTGCCGTCGGGGCATCGTTCGTCGTCACATCGCTCGTCACGCGAGCCGGCGGCCAGGCGTACGCGACGCGTCCGGTGCCGGATTCCATGGCCCGAGCCACGCGCACGATCCTGCGCATCGTGGGGCTGGCGTGGTGGTACGGCGCGATCTCCGTCGCCTTCGTGGTCGGCGACATCTCGCCGCTGCCCGGCGTGCTGTTCTGGATCGGCATCTGGGTCGGCCTCCCGATTGTCGCCGCCCTCATCGGCAACGCCTGGCCGTCGCTCAGCCCGTTCCGGACGACCTTCGCCGGAATCGAATGGCTGGCGCAGCGACGCGGGGCACGCCGCGTCGACCTGGGAGTCGCCTATCCTCCGGGACTGGCGCGCTGGCCGGCCGTGGCGCTCCTCGCCGCGGGCATGTGGGCAGAGCTGATCCTCCCTGCCAGCGACGCGGCGCTCACCGTCGGGCTGCTCCTCGCGGCCTACACGGTGCTGACGCTGGCTGGCATGGTCGCCTTCGGCCAGATCGCCTGGCTGCGCAATGCCGAGCTGTTCGAGGTTGAGCTGGCATGGTTCGGACACATCGGCCCGATCGGTCGCCGATCCTCCAGCGCTGCGCTGTGCGAGGGCTGCGGCGAGGCGTGCAGCGTCGAGCGCTGCGTCGACTGCCCCGAGTGCTCGACGGCAGCCGAGGACGGCGAGCGCAGCCCGGTCCTGCGGCCCTGGATCGCCGGCCTCACCGACGTCGTGCGTGCCGGCTGGTCGGACGCCGCGTTCATCATCCTCGTCCTGGCGGGCGTCACCTACGACGGCCTGCGTGAGACGGCGTTTGGTGCGGCGCTGCTCGGGTGGCTCCTGCCGCCCATCACCGGGGCCTTCGGCATCACCCTCACCGCGTTCCTGCTCGTCGACACCGTGGCCTTCGCGCTCGTCGTGGCGGCCTTCCTGGCTGCCTTCGGCTGGGTCCTCTGGCTGACCGGCCGCATCGGCGCATCCACGGTGGCGCCACCCGGCGTCTACGCCGCCACGCTCCTGCCGATCGCGGCCGGCTACCTCATCGCCCATTACCTCACGCTCGTCATCCAGGGAGCGGTATGGCTCCCGTCGCTGCTGGTGGACCCGCTCATGAGCCTCGCGCCGGAGCTCGACTGGATCCCGGTCGCGCTGGTCTGGTACCTCAGCGTCGCGGCCATCGTCGGCGGGCACGTGGCGGGCATCGTGCTGGCGCACCGACTCGCGATGCGCGACACCCCGCGGCGGGCAACCGTCGCGGGGCTGCCGATGGTGGCGCTCATGATCGCCTACACCGTGCTGAGCCTCTGGATCATCGCCCAGCCGATCGTGATCGAGCCCGGGCTCACGCCGGTGACCGGCCTCCGCTAGGCTCGGCGCCGTGACCGACGTCAGCATCGCGCTCGCCATCGCTGCGGGCGCATTGAGCTTCCTCTCTCCATGCGTCCTCGCGCTGCTGCCGGTCTATCTCGCCTTCCTCGGCGAGGCCGCGGTGGCACCGAACGCGGCGGGCCCATCGGCGGCGGTCCCCTCACGCGGCGGCAGCGTCCTGCCACAGGCGCTCCTGTTCGTCATCGGCTTCAGCGTGCTGTTCGTGGTGGTCGGCACCTCCATCGGCCTCTTCGGGGCCCCGCTGTTCCGCATCCCGGTGGCGCGCCAGGCGGCGGGCATCGCGGTGATCGCGCTGGGCATCGTGAGCACCGGGGCATTCGGACCGATCCTCGACCGATTCCGGATCGGTCTCGACCCCGCGGCCCTGCCGACCGCGCGCTCGGTGCGCGCGCTGGCGCTCGGCGCGTTCGTCGCCATCGGCTGGACGCCGTGCATCGGCCCGGTCCTCGGGGCGATCCTGACCATGGGCGCGTCGAGCGGCTCGACGGCGGTCGTCACCCTGCTGCTGGCGGCCTACTCGGTCGGCCTGGCGATCCCATTCCTGGTGGCGGCCATCGCCTTTCCACGGCTGCGCCCATTGGTCGAGGTCCTGCGGCGCCACCACCGGGTAGTGCAGGTGGTCAGCGGGCTCCTGATCGTGCTGATCGGCGTCCTGATCTTCCTGAACGCCTTCGAGCGGCTCGCGTCGCTCTTTACCTTCGTGCTCTAGGTGCCCTCCGGCGTCGCCGGCGTCACGTCTGGCTCGCCCTGCTCCTCCAGCGCGAACCGATACACCAGCGCGGCAACGGCAGCGCCGAGCAGCGGACCGATCCAGTACACGTACCAGTCGGCGAAGGTGCCCGATGACGCCGCAGGACCGAACCAGCGGGCCGGATTCATGGCGGCGCCGGTCAGTGGGCCACCCATCAGGACGTCGGCCGTCACCGCGAGGCCGATGGCGAAACCGCCCACCTTCGGCGCGCGCGGATCGATGGCAGTGCCGAACACAGCGAGCACCAGGACGACGGTCAGGATGGCCTCGACGATGATGGCGCCCGTGACGCCGATCGCCGGATCCACGACCGGCGTGCCGGTCGCCACCGGCTGCCAGGATGCAACGTTGAAGACCGCCTGCAGCGCCAGGCCGGCGAGGAGCCCGCCGACCAGCTGGACGACCACGTAGAGCCCCGCGCGCACCGGCTCGATGCGTCCGGTGATCCACACGCCAAAGGTGACCGCGGGGTTGAAGTGCCCGCCCGAGATCGGGCCGAGCGCGGAGATCAGGACCGCGAGCGCCAGGCCGTGCGCGAGCGCGACGCCCACGAGCCCGCCGGCGTCCCCTCCCTGCAGATGCGAGCCGAGCACGACCGAGCCGGCGCCGATGAAGACGAACAGGAAGGTGCCGATGGCCTCGGCGACGAGGACGGCGGTCAGGCGCGGGGGCATCGGTCTACCTCGCTCACATGAAGATCTTGATGAGGCCTACCACGATCACCGCGTAGAACGCGATCGCGAATGCGATGGCTGCGATCTTTGCGTTGCGCAGCCCACGACGTTCACGCCGCTCGTATCGGTCCAAGGATTCCCCTCCGTTCGCTCGAGTTGACGGGACGAGTGCTCAGCGTCCCGCGGGCATCATACGGAATGGGGGATTCGCGCCGCGTAGGAGCGCAGCGATGGCGCCCGCGGAGGGATTCGAACCCCCGACGCCCGCCTTAGGACGGCGGCGCTCTATCCACTGAGCTACGCGGGCGGCGCGGCGCCAAGGGTACCGTAAGATGCGGCGCATGCCGCGTCCGACCCTCTATGTCCGCGAGGGATGCCACCTCTGCGAGGACGCCAGCGTCCTCCTCGACGACATGCTCGGAACCGATGGCTGGGACGCGGTCGAGATCGATACCGATGACGACCTCCTCGTCCGCTACGCGCACCGCATCCCGGTGCTCGTGGTCGACGGCGAGGAGCGGGCGGAGCTGATCATCACGCGCCCCGACGTCGAGGCCGCCCTGGCGCGATGATCCGCAGCGCGCTCCTCCGCCGGCGCGGCAGCCTTCTCTGGCTGGGCCTGATCGTGGTGCTGGCGCTGGTCCTCGGCTGGCTGGCGCTCACTCCCCTGCTGCGCGCCCCGACCGACGGAAGCATCGGCACGCTGGTCGGCCGCCCAGCCCCCGCGCTCTCGGCCACCGACCTCGACGGCCGGACATGGTCGCTCGGCGATGCCGGCGACCGTCTCACCTGGGTCAACTTCTGGGCCACCAGCTGCGAGCCGTGCCGGACCGAGATGCCGGCGATGCAACGCCTGGCAGAAGTCCACGCCGATGACCTGCTCATCCTCGGCGTCGATTGGGGCGAGGAGGCATCGGCGGTGACGGACTTCGCGGACCGCTACGGCGTGACGTATCCGATCCTGCTCGACCCGGGTCTCGACAACTACTACCGCTGGGCGGGCACCGATGGGCTGCCGCGCCACTACTTCATCGGCGCCGATGGGACCGTCATGCGCGAGGTGATCGGTCCGCTCGATCCGGCGCGGATGGTTGCCATGCTCGCCGAGCTCGGGGTGTCTCGCTAGATCGCGTCCGCTGCTCCGGAAGGCGCCCTCGCGCGCGATTCCCACGGTGCGTCGAGGGCCGATGAGCGTGAGCCCCGCCCGGGCGCGCTGGTCTCGCATGCCACGACTCGATGGAGCGCGGAAATACAGCGCTGGATGCGCCTGGTGTGGAATGGACTCGATGTGTCGAGACAAGCAAACGCCCCCGGCATTCGCCGGGGGCGTTTGAGCTGCGTCGAGGAGTCGTCAGCCGACGACGACCGTCCCGCTCATGTCGGGATGGACGTCGCAGTGGAAGTAGTACTCCCCCGCCTCCTGGGCCGGGACCTCGATCGTCACGGTCTCGCCCTGGTTGATGACCTCGCCCTGCACGATCGCATCGCCATCCTTCTCGGTGAAGATGCTGATGTTGTGCGGAGCCGAGTCGTTGTTCACGAGCGTGATGGTGAATGCCTCGCCGGCCGGTGCCTCGATGGTGCTCGCATCGAAGGCGAGGTCGGCGGCGGTGATGGTCACCTCGCCGTTGCTGACGGTTGCGGTTCCGCCGTTTCCGCCGGCGGCCTGCGAGCCGGCCGGTGCCTCGCTGGCCGGGGTGCTCGAGCCGTCGTCGCTCGAGCATGCCACGAGCGCGAAGGCAAGGAGCGTTGTCAGTCCGATCGCGGCTGCGCGGCGCAGCCCGAAGAATCGAAGGTTCATGAAGGGGTTGGTCCTTTCGACGTGGTCAGTTGATGGGCGTCGGGGTGGCACTTGCATCTTACGTGCCCTGCCGTGTTGGGTCGAACGGCTCACTCGGCCGCGCGGTAACCCCCGCGCTCGGTGGCCTCGATCCTGATCGGCACCGCGCCCGGATCGTGCGTGAAGTAGCACCACCAGCCCTCGCTCGCGGCACGCGCGACGAGCTCGTTGCGGACCTCGATGGCATCGATCGGGTAATCGTCGTACGCGGATGTCCAGCGCACTGGGATCTGCCAACGGGTCGGGATCAGGTCGCCCCAGAAGATGCCGCGGTCGGTCGGGTCGCCGGATCGACCGCCAGGCCGGTCGAGGCCGATGAGGACCGCTTGCGATCCGCGCGTGTGGCCGCCGGTGCGCAGGACACGAACCCCGGACACGAGCTCGACCTCGCCATTGACCTCGGCCAGCTGACCGGCGGCACGAACGGCGTCCAGCTGCTCGACCTCCATGATGCCCTGGACGCGAAGCTCGTCGCCGTGCGCCGCTTCGGCATCGTCGCGCTGGACGACGTAGCGCGCGTTCGGGAAGAGCGGGCGTCCATCGGTGTCCACCATCCCGCCGGCGTGGTCGTAGTGCAGGTGGGTGACGACGACGAAGTCGATGCTGGCCGGATCCTCCCCGACCGCGCGCAGCGCCTCGGTCGGATCGCCGCCCTCGACGCCCTTGATGTCGCGGTCCTTGTCATTCATCCGAACCCCGGTGCCGGTCTCGACGAGGATTCGCTTCCCGCCGGCCTCGATCAGCAGCAGGTTGAGCCGGCAGAGCAGCCGGCCGCGCTCATCGGTCTCGGTGAAGCGGCTCCACAGCGGCTTCGGGACCACGCCGAAGAAGCCTCCGGCGTCGGGCCGGAACCACCCCGCGCGCACCACGCGCACGCTGACGCCACCGGCGAAGGAGCGCGCCTCGCCGATCTCGTGCAGTGGCGGACTCACTTGCGCGCGACTCGGCCGCGCTCGAAGTCGGCGTGATAGCGACTTGCCGTCGGATCGGTCTGTCCGCGATAGCGCGAGCCGATGCGTGCGTCCCCGTAGGCGACCTCGGCGGCCGAGCTGAGCCGCTGGAAGCTGATCTGGCCGATCTTCATGCCGTCGTACAGCTTGATCGGCAGGTTGGCGACGTTGGACAGCTCCAGGGTCAGCGTCCCCTCCCAGCCGGGATCGACGTAGCCGGCGGTCGAGTGGATCATCAGCCCGAGCCGGCCGAGGCTCGAGCGCCCCTCGAGGCGCGCGACCAGGTCATTCGGCAGGGCGACGCGCTCGAAGGTGGCGCCGAGTACGAACTCGCCGGGATGCAGGACGAAGGGCTCGTCGCCGCTGATCTCGACCAGCTCCGTGAGCTCCGGCTGCTCGACGCGAGGGTCGATCACCGCGGTGCGGTTGTTGCGGAAGACCCTGAAGCGGTTGCCCACGTGCAGGTCGACGCTCGACGGCTGGACCGCGTCGGGCAGGTAAGGATCGATGACGATCCGGCCGGCCTCGATCTCGGCCCGGATGTCGCGGTCGGACAGGATCATGCGGCGCTGATCTTACCCGGGCGCACCCTCACTCGGTGCGGCCGCGGATCAGCCGATCCACCTCGCGCTGCAGCGTCTCGATGTCGTCATAGGCGTGATAGACCGATGCGAACCGGATGTACGCGAGCTGATCGAGCTCGCGCAGCGCATCGGTTGCCAGGCGACCGATCTCGGTCGACGCAACCTCGGCATCGCCGCGGGCGCGCAGCTGAGCCTCGATCTCGTCGACGGCCGCCTCGACGCGGTCGAGCGTCACGGGGCGTTTCTGGAGCGCCTTCAGCAACCCCGCCCGGAGCTTGTCGCGGTCGAAGTCCTGCCGGCTGCCGTCGCGCTTGACGACGATGAGGCGAGCGCCTTCCGGTCGCTCGTAGGTCGTGAACCGATACGAGCACGCCTCGCACTCGCGCCGACGACGGATGGTTGAGCCGTTCTCCAGGTCACGCGAGTCGATGACGCGGGTGCCGTCGGACTCGCAGCGGGGACATCTCATTCTGAGTACACCACTAGTGGTACCTTGCGCCACGATACCACAACATGTAGGGCACCCGCCGCCGTCCACCCGGCCGGTCCGTACATCGGCGCGTAGTGACCGCTGGATCGAGCGCCCAGCGCCGGGTCACGCGCCGCGCTGGCGCTCCATGCGGGCGGCAACGGTCGCCTCGGCGGGCTTGCCGGGCTCCCAGTTGACCAGCACGTCCACGATCTCGGCCATCCGCATCCGCGCGTGCGTCACGTTGGCGTGGCCACGCTTGTAGTAGATGTACGGCTCCTCGTCCTCGGGCGGCCGGTGCGGCAGGCGCGTGATGGCGCAGCCGCGCTCGACGGTCACGATGCCTCGCAGCGCGCGCTCGAGGTTGGCCTCGTACTCCATGTGCAGGCCGTGAAGCTCCTCCGGGGCGAGCATGTCCTGGAGCGCCTCCTCCTCCGCGTCGAGCGCCGCCTCATGGGCGGAGAGACGCTCCACGGTCTCCTCCGGCTCGAGGTCGCGGCGCCGGAGCGCGTCGATGTCATCGGCGACCTGCCCGAGCCGGCCGTCGATGCGCTGCGTCAGCTCGAACAGCTGGTTGCGGTACTGACCCAGCTCCTTGCCGGGACCGAAGACGCTCCTGCGGCGGCCGCCGAAGAGTGATGGCATGCGGGCGATCCTACCTCACGCTCCCTTGCGCCGACGAATCTCTTCCGTCAGCGCAGGGATGATCTGGAACAGGTCGCCGACCACGAACAGGTCCGCGAACTCGCCGATGGGAGCGTCGGGATCCTTGTTGATGGCCACGACGTGCTCCGCGGTCTGCATGCCGACGCGGTGCTGGATGGCACCACTGATTCCGGCGCCGATGTACAGCGCCGGCTTCACGACCTTGCCGGTCTGCCCGATCTGGAGCTGGTACGGGATCCAGCCCGCATCGGCGGCCGCGCGCGACGCGCCAACCGCCCCACCGAGCACCCCGGCCAGCTCGCGCAGCGGCGCGAAGCCCTCCTCGCTGGCCACGCCGCGGCCGCCGGCCACGATGATGGTGGCCTCTTCGAGGTTCACGACCTTCGCCTCTGCCTCGTGGCTCTCGGCGACCGTGGCCTGTGTCAGGGCCGACTCCTCGGCTGCCGGTGCGGCGCTGACCTCGGCGCTGCCAGTGCCGCCGTCCGTTGGCGTGAAGGTGTTCGCCAGCACCAGCACGACCGATGGCGACGGCGCGCCATCGGCCGGCCGCGAGGTCGTCACGACCGAGCCCTGCAGCGTCGCCTGCTCGGACTCGACGACGCCGTCGGCGATGCGCACCGCCCGCACGGGCCCGAAGGCGGGCACGTGGAGGGAGCCGACGACGGCAGCCGCGAGATCACGTCCATTCGGCGTGGCCGGCGCGAGTAACGCGAGGCCGGCGTCGCGTGTGGCGGCCACGAGCGCCGGCGCGTACGTGATCGCCGGGCGGTCCTCATTGCCGAGCACGATCGCCCGGGCAGCGCCCTGCGCGCCGAGGGCAGCGGCACCGTCGCTGGCACCGGCCCCGTAGGCGAGCCCGATCGCGCTGCCACCCGATTGCGAAGCCAGCTCGGCGGCCCCGGTCGCCAGCTCGAGCGCAGACCGCGCCGGCGTGCCGGCGGCAAACTCGGCGAGGAAGAGGATGTCGTTGCTCATCGGTCTCAAATCAGCTTTCGTGCGGCCAGCCAGTCCGCGATCTTCGTCGCGGCCTCGGCGGCGGGGAGGTTCTCGATCCGCTCGGTCGGCGCCTTCTCCTCCGGCGGCCGGGCATCGGTCACGACGGTCAGGGCGGCGCCCTTGAGCTCGTCGGCGCTGAGGCCGATGTCGGCCAGGCCCCACGTCTCGAGCGGCTTGCGCTTGGCAGCCATGATGCCCTTCAGGCTGGCGTAGCGTGGCTCCCCGACCTGGTCCGTCACGGTCGCCACGACGGGCAATGGCGCCGTGATCCAGTCGAAGCCGGTGGCGCTCAGCCGGCGCACGCGGGCGGCATCGCCCTCGATGGCCAGCTCCGAGCCGTACGACAGCAGCGGCACGTTGCGCATGGCGGCCACCGCCCCCGGCACGAGCGAGCCGCGCGCGTCGTCGGAGGCCATGCCCATCAGCGCCACGTCGGGTGCGAGCTTGTCGAGCGCCGCGGCGAGGACCTTGGCGGTCGCCCACTCGTCGGCGCCGGCGAGCGCCGCGTCCGTGATCAGCACGGCGTCGTCGCCGCCCATGGCGAGCGCCCGGCGCAATGCTTCGGCGGCCTGGTCGGGTCCCATCGAGAGGTACGTGACCGAATCGGCGATGCCCGCATCGGCCAGGCGCAGCGCCTGCTCGATGGCGTACTCGTCGAGCGGGTTGATGATGGCGTCGACCGACGTGCGGTCGAGGGTCAGGTCATCGGTGTAGCGCTTGTCGGCGCCGGTGGCCGGGACCTGCTTGATACAGACGACGATCTTCACGATCCGCTTGCTCTCGCTCCTGCTTGCTCAGCCCCGCTTCGCCGCGCCGGCTCGTTGCAGGAGCTGGCGCGCGACGATGAGGCGTTGGATCTGCTGCGTCCCCTCGTAGAGCTGCGTGATCTTGGCGTCACGCATCATGCGCTCGACGGGGTACTCGCTGATATAGCCGTATCCGCCCAGCACCTGGACGGCGTCGGTCGTGACCCTCATGGCCGTGTCACCGGCGACGAGCTTGGCGGATGACGTCCAATACCGCAGGTCCGATGCCTGCGCGTCGACCCGTGCGGCGGCCGCGTACGTCAGCTGGCGCGCGGCCTCCGTCTGGGACGCCATGTCCGCCAGCATGAACTGGATTCCCTCGAAGTCGACGACCCGCTGCCCGAACTGCTGACGGTCAGCCGCATAGCCGATGGCGGCATCCAGCGCGCCCTGCGCGATCCCGACGGCCTGGGCGGCAATGCCGAGCCGGCTGCGATCGAGCGTGGCCATCGCGATCTTGAAGCCCTCTCCCTCCTCGCCGAGGCGGTTGGCCACGGGGACACGAACGTCATCGAAGGTGAGCTCGGCGGTCGGCGAGCCGCGGATGCCCATCTTGTGCTCGACCCGCGGGGCGGCGAAGCCAGGCGTGTCGGCCTCGACGATGAAGGCGCTCATGCCCTTGCGTCCGCCGGCCTCGGGATCGGTCAGCGCGAAGACGGTCAGGAGGTTCGCGACGCTGCCGTGGGTGATGAAGCGTTTGCTGCCGTTGAGGACGTAGCCGTCACCATCGCGAGTCGCGCGCATGCGGTTGCTGGCGACGTCACTGCCGGCGGCGGCCTCCGTCAGGCCGAACGCCGCAAGCCACTCGCCCGAGGCGAGCCGTGGGAAGTATCGGTCCTTCTGCTCGTCGGTCCCGGCCAGCATGATCGGGAGGGCGCCGAGCTTCTGGACGATCGGGATGAGGCTGGTCGTCGCGTCGGCGCGGGCGATCTCCTCGGCCACGATGCTCTGGCCGATGGTGTCGAGGTTGGTGCCGCCGTGCTTCTCCTCGAAGCAGGTCCCGAGGAGGTCCTGCTTCGCCAGCAGCTCCTTGAGGTCCCACGGAAACTCGGCCTTCTCGTCGATCTCGGCGGCGCGCGGCGCGATGCGCTCCTCGGCCAGCTCGCGCACCGCGGCGCGCAGCTCATCGTGATCGGCGGTGGGCAGGTAGGTCACGGGCTCCTCGGGACACGGAAGTTCGGCGCTGAAGCTCGGAGCCTCGAGTCTAGACGATCCGTGCGTCCGGCTCAGAATTGCGCGTGATGCGGCAAAAGCGCCCGCGCAGGCAATGTCAGTCGTGCGGTCCCTGGAGCTCGATCATGCCCTCGCTGACCCGTGTCCGGTACGACGGCTGGCGCGATCCGGCCGGCCCGTGGACGACCCCGCCGTCGACCAGCCGGAAGGTCGAGAAGTGCCACGGGCAGGTGATCGTGTCGCCCTTCAGCTCGCCCTCCGACAGCGGCCCCGCGGCGTGCGAGCAGGTTTCCTTGAGGGCGTACACCACGTCGGCACGCCGAACGAGCATGACCGCGGTCGAGCCGAACATCACCTTGGTCGGCGTCTCCTCCGGCACCTCGGTCACCGCGATCACCGGCGTGAAGTCCTTGGCGCGCTTGCCCTTGTTGAAGGCGTTGTGGTTGACCATGTAGCCGTACTTGAAAACGACATGGCCGCCGATGTACGCACCGACCGACACGACGAGGTAGCTGACCAGCAGGACCCAGAAGGCGGCGTCGTGCGCATCGGCCAGGCGCTGGAAGAACGAGATGGCGAAGCCGATGGTGGCGACGATGTTGATGAGGCCATGCAGGCTCGCGACGTCGCGCTCCTCGCTGTCGGGCGCGGTGTCCTTGTAGTCCGTCAGCCCGGTGACGATGGCGCCGAGCGCCGACAGCGCCGCAAGGCCGAGCACCCAGGTGGTGGCGGTCTCGAGCCCGTCGATGCCGAAGAAGACGCGAAGGATGTCGAGAAGCAGCGCCGCGGTCGAGCCACCGACGACCACGTCGACCAGCACGGCGTGCAGCGAGTGACCGAGCCACGAGCCGTTGAGGAAGTCCTGGAGGAACTTGCCGGGAGCTCCCAGGGCGCCGTAGATCGCATCCATGGCGCCGGCGATCCCGTTCGACAGGCCGCGCAGCGGCCGGGACGTGCGTTCGAGCATCGGCTACCTCCTGCTGCCACCATACGCGCGGCGTTCCGCCCGGCGCACGGTCAGGCCGTCAGCTCGGCCGCGAAGTCGCGGAAGACGGCGACATAGCGCTCGATCTCGGCATCGGTGTGCTGGACCGACAGCGTCCACTGGTCGTCCGGCCCCGGCGGCAGCAGGATGCCGCGATTGGCAAGGTAGAAGAAGCTCGCGCCCCACAGCTCCGAGTCCAGGCCGATGAAGTCGCGGTAGTTCGTCACACGCTGCGGCGTGAACATGACGCAGCCCTTTGGACCGACGTTGATGGCGTAGCCGGGCAGCTCGAACTCGTCGATCACCTCCTGGCAGCCCGCCGTCAACCGATCGGCCATGGCGTGAAGGCGCGGGTACACGTCCCGCGTCAGGATCTGGGTCAGCGTGACGACGCCAGCCGCCATGGACAGCGGGTTGCCGTTGAACGTGCCAAGGTGCGCCACGCGCGTCGCACCGCCCGGGATGGTGGTGCGCTCGATGCCGGTCCCGGCCGCATCGGCGCTGAAGGCCGGGGTGCCCTCGAGCGTCTCGATGCTGGCCATGATGGCGCGCTTGCCCCCGAAGGCGCCGATGGGGATGCCGCCGCCGATGCTCTTGGCCAGGCAGAACAGGTCGGGCTTGACGCCGAAGTACTCGTACGCGCCACCCCAGGCGAGCACGACGCCGGTCTTCACCTCGTCGAAGACGAGGACGATGCCGTGCTCGTCGGCGAGCTCCCGCAATCGCTCCAGGAAGCCCGGCAGCGGCGGCACGACGCCGATGTTGAACTGGACCGGCTCGACGATGATCGCCGCGATCTCGCCGCGCTGCGCCTCGAGGATGGCGGCCACGACTTCCGGCTGGTTGAACGGCGCGATGATCGTCTCCGCCACGCGGCTGCGCGGGATGCCGGCGCTCGCCGGAACGGTGGACGGCTGTTCGTCCGGGCCCATCGCCTCGCGCGGCGGCTGGATGCTGAGCAGGACGTCGTCGTGGTGGCCGTGGTAGCCGCCCTCGAACTTGATGATCTTCTCCCGGCCGGTGTATCCGCGGGCGACGCGGATGGCGTCCATGGTCGCCTCGGTGCCGGAGTTGCTGAACCGCACGAGATCGGCGCCGAAGCGAGCCTTGATCTCCTCGGCCAGGACGATGCCGTCCTCGACGGGGAACGTGTAGCAGGTGCCGTTGGCGACGCGGCTCTGGAGCGCTTCCGCCAGCTTCGGATGCGAGTGGCCGGCGGCGAGGACGCCGAAGGCCATGTCGAAGTCGATGTACTCGTTGCCGTCCGCGTCGTTGATGCGGCTGCCGCGCGCATCGGTCATGAACAGCGGGTACGGCTCGTATGCCTGGAACGAGCTCGCCACGCCGAGCGGCAGCGACTCGCGCGCACGCTCGAAGAGCGCGGCGCTCTTGCGGGTTCGTTCGCGGTAGGCCGCCTCTTCGCGAGCACCGATCTCCGCAACGCGGGCTCGATTGATTCGGTGTCCGGTGACCGTCACGGTCGCCCTCCTAGCGAGCCCCCCACTGGTAGCTCTCCTTCACGAAGCGCAGCTCGACGAGCGTCTCGGTGGACCGAATGCCGTCGATCCCGGCGAGCTGCTCGGTGAGGACGCGGAGGAGATGGTCGTTATCGGCGCAGACGACCTCGCACACGAGGTCGAAGCGGCCCGCGGTCACGACGAGGTACGTGACCTCCTCGAGGGCGCCGATGTGCTGCGCGATCTCGTCGAGCCTGCCCGGCTCCACCTTGAGGCCGATGAGCGCCGGCTGCTGAAAGCCCATCGCCAGGGGGTCCGTCACGCCGACGATCTGCACCACGCCTCGGCTGATGAGCCGCTCGGCACGCTGCCGCACCGTCGCCTCGGGCACCTTGAGCTCGCGGCCGATCTGCGCGTACGGTCGGCGGCCGTCGAGCTGCAGGCACTTGATGATGGCCTTGTCGAGGTCATCGAGGGCCGGGCGCCGCCCGTTGGGCTGGATCGAGCGCATCGCCATGCCGAGAGTCTAGGCATATGTGACACTTCGGTCAACTTTCCGCAGAATCCGGTACCGATTCTTGCGGATTCCGCATGTCGCCCCCATCGGTTCGTGAAGGTGCCGTGTGTGTGAACGGACGCGGCCGGGGGACTGACCTGCGAACGTGCCGGATTCCCTTGGAGCGGTCGTTATGCGCCCTTGCAACTCGCGAACGGCCGAATCCGCGGTCTGGTGCTCACTGGACGAGAAATGTGACGCTTCCCAGCGGCTCGGATGGGATAACGCCCACCATGTGAGCATCCGGCAGATTCGTCACCCGCAGGGGCGTCAATTTCGGAGCCGGACGAAGCACAGCGAGTCGGCCAGCTCTCCGGCGCTGTTGCGACGGTTGCGCCGCATCGTCGCCTCGAGCTCGAAGCCGGCGCGCCTCGCCACCGCAGCGGATCGCTCGTTGGCAGCATCGCACCAGATCTCGACGCGCTCCGCCTGCAGGTCGCTGAACGCAAAGTCGGCGATGCGGCGCGCCGCCTCGGTCGCATAGCCATGTCCGGCGAGGCTCGTCCGCACCCAGTAGCCGATCTCGAACCTCGGGATGCTCCAGTCGATGCGATGCAGGCCGCTGCCGCCCACGAAGCGTCCGTCGTCGCGACGAAACAGGAACAACGGCAGGTTCGTGCGCGCCAGGAATTCGGAATAGGCACGCCGGGCGTACGCCTCGGAGACATCGGCGGTCTGGTGCTCGTCCGCCCACGGCATCCAGGGACGCAGCTCGGCGAGCGAGTCCTCGATGGCCTCCTGGAGGGCTGCACCATCGCCGGGGCGCGGCGCCCGGATGAGCAGGCGATCCGACTCGAAGCTCTCGGGGATGTCGAGCAGGATCGGCGAGGTCATGCGTCCGGCGTGGGCGGATGCGCCGTGCCGACATCGCGCTGCCAGGCACCGGTGGCATCGGCCAGCAGCTCGGCCACGTCACGGACCTCGACATCGGTTCGTTCCAGGTCGGTGGTGCCGTCGCGCAGCATGATCAGGCAGTACGGACAGGCGGTCGCGATGGCATCCGGCGACTTCTCGAGGGCCTGCTCGACGCGCTTGTGGTTGATGCGCTTGCCCTCGCGCTCCTCCATCCACATGCGCGCGCCGCCGGCACCGCAGCACATGCCCTTGCGGTGATGCAGGTCCATCTCGGTCACACTCTGTCCGGGCACCGACTCGACCACGCGGCGGCCCTCGTCGTACACCCCGTTGTAGCGGCCGAGGTAGCAGGCGTCGTGGTAGGCGACGACCGCCTCGTGGTGCTCGGAGGGCACCAGGCGGCCATCGGCGACCAGTCGGTCCAGCAGCTGGGTGTGGTGGATGACCTGCACGCCGGTCAGCCCGAACTGCGGGTATTCGTTCTTGATGGTGTTGAAGCAGTGCGGGCAGGTCGCGACGATGGTGCTGATGCCGTGGTCGGCATGAGCGGCTGACAGGGTGGCGACGTTCTCCTCGGCCAGCATCTGGAACAGGTACTCGTTGCCGGCGCGCCGTGCCGGATCGCCACTGCACGTCTCGCCGGAGCCCAGCACCGCGAACGGTACGCCCGCCTGCCGCAGCAGCTGGGCCATGGCCCGCACCACGCGCCGGTTGCGGTCGTCGAAGGCGCCG
>JAICRD010000133.1 GCA_025937535.1 Chloroflexota bacterium
GACCTCCTGTGGGACGAGGTCAAGGGTGGCTGACGAGGCGGCGCGCGCTCGCCGCGTTGCGATCGTCGTCCACGCGATCGTTCCGGGCGATCCGCGCGTCCGCCGTCAGAGCGACGCCCTTGCAGATGCCGGCTACGAGGTGGACATCTTCTGCCTCCGCCAGCCCGGCGAGCCGGCGGAAGAGCGCGACGGACCGATCAGGATCCTGCGCCTGCCGATCAACCGCAGCTTCATCGGCTTCGCGGGGCACATGCTCGAGTACGTCGCGTTCACGGTCGCGGCTGGCTGGCGGTTGGCGCGCGAGCATCGGCGCCGGCGCTACGACCTGGTGCAGGTCGCGACGGTTCCGGACTTCCTGAGCTTCGCCGCGCTGCCGGAGAAGCTGGCCGGCGTCCCGCTGCTGCTCGACCTGCACGAGGACATGCCCGAGTTCTTCCGCGACCGGTTCGCCGGCGGCATCCTGCGGCCGTTGCAGCCGCTCGTGAACGTCGCCACGCGGGCATCGGCCGCCGTCGCCGACGAGCTGATCACCGTGCACGAGCCGTTGCGGCTGCTGTCGATCGGCCGTGGCGTGGATCCCGGCCGGATCAGCGTGGTGATGAACAGCGCCGATGGCCGCCTGTTCGATCCGTCGCGCTACCCGCGGCGGCCGTTCATGGCCGACGGCACGTTGCGCCTCATCCATCACTCGAACTTCCAGCGCATCTATGGCCTGGACGTCGCGATCGAGGGGCTGTCACGCCTCCGGTCCGACCTCCGGTGGCGGCTGGACGTCTACGGCGACGGCCCGTGGCGGCCGGCCATCGAGGCGGCCATCGAGCGGACCGGCACCGCTGACCGGGTGACGCTCCACGGGCGAGCGGAGATGGACGAGCTGCCCGCGATCCTCGCCGGCTCGGACATCGGACTCGTGCCGTCGCTGCCCGAGCCATACCTCGAGTACTCGCTCAGCACGAAGCTGCTCGAATACGCGGCGATGGCGGTTCCGACCATCGCCAGCGACCTCGCGACGTTCCGGCACTACTTCGACGATGCGGCGCTTCGCTTCGTCCCCGGCGGCGATCCCGACGCACTGGCCGGTGCCGTGGAGGCCATGACCGACGACCCGGCTGGCACGGTGGCGATGGGCGAGGAGGCGCGGCGTCAGGCGGCCGGGTACGACTGGGAGCACCAGAAGGACCGGTACCTCGCGATCGTGGATCGCCTGGTTCGCCGCTAGCGGTGTCGGGCGCTTTGCCAAGCGGGACCCCGGTGCCGCATGCTACGGCGCACGCGCCACGCCGTCGGGGCGTAGATCAGTCTGGTAGATCGCCTGCTTTGGGAGCAGGAGGCCGCCGGTTCGAATCCGGCCGCCCCGACCATCCGCATCCAGACGCTACCATCGGGCAGTAGATGCTGACTGCCCTCACGTTCGCTGCCGCCATGGTCGTGGGGCTGGTCGTCACTCCAATCGTGCGAGCCCTCGCCGAGCGCCTCGAGCTGCTCGATCAGCCGGGCGGCCGAAAGGTCCACCAGTTCCCGGTGCCGCGTCTCGGCGGCATCGCCATGATCGTCGCGTTCGGCATTGCCATCGGCCTGGCCACGCTCGCCAGGCCAGATCTCGGCGCGGTTGGTGGCCTGAGGCCGAACCGAGCCCCGGCAATCCTGGCCGGGGTGAGCCTCATCCTCGTCATCGGAGTCGTCGACGACGTGCGCGGCATGCGCGCCCTCCTCAAGCTCGTGTTCCAGATCGGCGCGGCGCTGGTGGCATTCGGCCTCGGCTTGAGCGTCGACCGCCTGGCCCTGCCGTGGGGAACGGTGGAGCTGGGGGCGCTGGCGCTGCCGGTGACGGTCGGTTGGATCGTCGGCGTCATGAACGCGGTCAACCTCATCGACGGGCTCGACGGCCTCGCGGCAGCCGTCGTCCTCACCGTGCTCGGCGCCTTCGGCCTGCTGGCGGCGTCCGATGGCGTGGACCCGACCCTTCCGATCATCGCGGCGACCGCCGGCGCCGCAGTCGGGTTCCTGGCCTACAACCTCCACCCCGCCTCGATCATCATGGGCGACACCGGCTCGATGTTCCTGGGGTTCGTCGTCGCCGCCATCGGCATCTCGCTCACCCAGGACGGCGTGTTCCCCCAGCCACCGTGGGTGCCCATCGTGGCGCTCGGCGTGCCGATCGCGGACACGCTATGGGCCGTCATCCGCCGCACGGCTCGCGGCGAACCATTCTTCGTGGCCGATCGCGGCCACATACACCACCAGCTGCTGCGTCGTGGGCTCAGCCAGCGCGACGCGATGCTGATCCTGACCGCGGTCTCGGCCGCGCTCGCCGTGGTGGCCGTGCTGCTGGCGCGCGTCCGCTAGGGAGCGGGCACCGCGGCCGCGGGCTCGTCTCCGGGTGCCGCGGCATCGGTCGCGATGTACCAGCCGGTGAGCGCGTCGGCGCCGAAGATGCGAGCCATCTCGGTGCGGATCGCGTCGCGATGCGGGACCAGGAGGTAGTTCACCGCCGGCTGGGACGGCAGCTCCACGAAGCGCGGGTAGCCGAGCACCACCCGCTCGATATCGGGTCCGGCAATGAGCGGCAGCAGGCTGGCGAGGTCGCCGGCCTGGTCGCGCGGGAAGTCGGTGCTGATCGTGCGGCCGATGGCACGCAGCAGGTCGGGCAGCTCCAGGAACGTGTCGGCCTCGGCAAGCTCGTTGCGCATCGCGAGCAGCACCCGTTGCTGGCGCTCGTTCCGTTCGAAGTCGCTCTGCGGCACGCGTGAGCCGTCCGCCATCTCGATCCAGCCCTTGCGGCTGCGGGCGTAGGCGAGCGCGTCGAGGCCGTCGTAATCGTTGCAGCCCGAGGGCAGGACGAGGGGCTCGTCCTGGCGCCGGCTGTTCGAGAGCGTGCCGTCGAACTCGGGGTCGACCAGCGTTCCGGGGAGGCACAGCCGCAGCCCGCCGAGGGCGTCGATCATCTGCGCGAACCCGGCCATGTCGATCTCGGCGTAGTGGTGGATCTCGATGCCGAGGTACAGCCCGACCGAGCGCTCGAGCGTGCGGATGCCGCAGGCCTCGGCGTCGTCGACGAGGTCCGGACACCACGTCTCGGCATCCGAGGAGGCGACCGCGGCGAGGGCGTTGACCTTGTCGGGGAACAGGCCGCCGGCGTAGAGCGACGCGTCGGGCAGCGGTACGTAGCCGGTATCTCGCGGCACCGAGATCATGACCGCCGTGCGCTCGACCGGGTCGACGCTCACCACCAGGACCACGTCGGTCAGCACCGCCTCGCGGCCGGGAGCTGCGTCGGTACCGAGCAGCAGCACGTTGATGCGTTCGGTTCCGTCCCAGCGGAACTCGGGCTGGTTGACGGGTTCGAGCTCGCCATCCTCGCCCGCGCCTGCCCCGCGTCCGATTCCGGGATCGCGTGGGCCAAAGACCTGGCCGAGCGTGTCGTTGAGCTGGACGACGACGCCGGTGACCCAGCCATGCATGCCGAGCGTGAGCACCAACAGTCCCGCGACGACCATGAGCGCGGTCCGTCGGTCATGGCCGGTGATGTCCGGCCACGGGGTGAGGCCGGCGTGCGCGATCGCAATGCCCCGCCAGGCAAGGAGCGCGGCGTTGATCCCCAGGACCGCGACCAGGAAATCGCTCGAGAAGAGGCCGTTGCCGATGCCGGTGAACCGACCGCCGATGATGGCCGCGGCAAAGGCGCCGAGGAGGACCGGCGGGAGCGCCAGCACGATGGCAGCGCGAGGACGGCCGGCATAGGCCTGTCCGAGCCCGGGAAAGACGAACGAGAGCACTGCCGCCAGCCATGGTCGATGCGGTCGAGGACCGGCCGCTCCGGCCGGCGAGGCGTCGATCATCGGGGGCGCCGAGTGTAGCACCGAGCGGTCCCGCAGCCGATGTGGTGCGTCCTGTCCACGAATGGGGGAGTACGGTTGGGTTAGTACGTTTGCGCCATCTCTCGGCTGGCCCGCATACTGCGATCCGCCGGTGATGACCCCGGTCGTGTCCATCGATCAGCGAATCCGCGGGGGACGAGGAATCCGTGCCACCAGAGCTGACCATCATCGCCGTCACCGCGCTCCTGGCAGGGCTCCTCCTCGTCGGGATCATGCTTGCCGGCAGGCGCGGCGCGGGTGCTGGCGACGAGTCCCACGCGCTCTCATCGGTCGCTCCACGGCGCGAGCCGGCCGAGCCCGAACCCTCCGGCGCCGCCGATGCCACGCTCCGCGTGGTGTGGTGGCTGACGACGACCATCGTGCTTCTCGGCGTCGGGATCAGCGGCTCCTTCGCCGCCGACCAGGCGCCGATCTTCGTGCTCGGTGGGGCCGCCGTGCTCGCCGTGGTCCTGTTCCACGAGGTTCTCGGCCAGGCGCAGCGCGGGCGTCTGGTTCGCGTGCTCGAGGTCGCGGCGGCCATCGCCCTCATCGGCGGGCTGCTGGCGTTCACCGGCTTCGCCTCGTCGCCGTTCGCAATGCTCTTCGCGCTCGTTGCCGTCGCCGCGGCGCTGGCCTACGGCCCTCGCGCCGGCCTGGCGACCGCCGGGCTCGCGACGGCCGCGTTCGCGGCCGTTTTGCTCGTGGACCCCGGGCTGGAGACGTACGGTCCGCAGGACGCGCTGAGGCTGTCGGTTGGTCTGGGGGCGACGTGGCTGCTGGCCTTCGTGGCCGTCGCCTACGCCGGTCACCAGCGGCGCACGGTGTCGCATGCGCTCGCCCTGTCCCGTACCGACCCGTTGACCGGCCTCTTCAACCGCTCTCAGCTGTTCGTGACCCTCGAGCAGGAGGTCAGCCGCACCCGACGCAGTGACCGGGGCTTCTGCGTGCTCATGATCGACGTCGATGGCCTGAAGGCGATCAACGACAGCGCCGGGCACCTCCGTGGCGACGACGTGCTGCGCGCGCTGGGTGCCGTCATCCGCGGCTCGATCCGGACGGTGGACAGCGCATACCGGTACGGCGGCGACGAGTTCGTGGTCCTCCTGCCGGAGACCGACATCGTCGGCGCCTTCGTGGTGGCCGAGAAGATCCGCTCCGGCGCGGAGGACGTCGGCATGGCGACCGCCGAGGCGGACGCGATGACGAGCGTCAGCATCGGTCTCGTCTCGCACCCCGAGGACGGGCTGGGCGCCGAGGAGCTGATGGTGGCGGCGGATCGGGCCATGTACCAGGCCAAGAAGCTCGGGAAGAACCAGATCAGCGGCAACCCCAGGCCGCGGCCCGCCCTCCTGGCGCGACGCTCGACGATCGAGGAGACGCCCGAACCGGTGGCGGTTGCCGCCGCGGTCGCCGAGCCGACGCATCCGCCGTCCGCGGCCGAGGCGCGGCCCCGCAACGGCGCCACCGCCCCGAGCGAGGATCGCGCGGTCGCGGTCGAGCTCGGCCCCGTCGTGGTGGCGGAGGAGCGGCTCGCCAAGTCGGACGCCGGTGATGACGAGCCGGACGCCCAGGTCGTGCGCCGCCAGATCGCGGCGGCCAGCCGCTCGTTCGACCCCGATCACCAGATCCGGCGCGCCATGGACGCCTTCCTGTCGCCGACGGCCGGCGAGCGCGATGCGCGAGACACCCGCACGCCCGACGCCTAGCCTCAGCCCTCGCTGATCCCGCTTCCCTCGGGCACGATCTCCCACCACATCCGGCCGGGAGGCAGTACCACCGGCTCGCCGCTGTCGGCATACGTCCACTCGGTAACGTCGGTCGCGTCCGACCGCGACCAGCGGACGTCGTACCCGGTGCCGTCGACGTAGAGCCGGCCCTCGCCCTCGCCGACGAGGTACTGGTAGCGTCGTGGATAGCCGCCGGGATCGAGCTCGCCGGGCAGCACGTCCTGCCGCACCACCTGGACGAGCACGGTTCGAACGCCGATGCGCTCGCCCGTCAGCCGATCGGTGTTGGCGACGCCCGCGTCGCTTCGCAGCCA
>JAICRD010000058.1 GCA_025937535.1 Chloroflexota bacterium
AGACGTCGAACCATCCGTCGGCTTCGGAGCGCTCACGGATCAGCGCCCCGGCGGCGTCGATCAACCCGTCCACCAGGATGAGCTCGGCGCCGTACAGCGCGACCTCCTCCTGCGTCGAGGACGGTGCGTCGCGCGGCATGGTCACGTGACACGGCAGGCCATGCGCGGCGGCAAACGCGGCCGCGGCGGCACCCGCATTGCCCGCCGACGGCAACGCCACGTCGCGGGCGCCAAGCTCGGCAGCGCGGGCGACCGCCACCGACAGGCCGCGCGCCTTGAACGAGCCGGTCGGGTTCGCGCCCTCGTCCTTGATCAGCAGCTCGCCGCGCTCGAGCCCAACGCGCGCGGCAGCCCGCGGCACGGAGACCAGCGGCGTTCCGCCCTCGCCCAGGCTCAGCGCGAAGCGGTCGTCGCGCACCGGCAGCAGCTCACGGTACCGCCACAGGTCCCACGAGCGACCATCGAAGGCCGGCGCCGGCATCTCGGCCCGCAGCGCGGCCAGGTCGTAGCGGGCGAACAGGACCTTGCCGCAGCTCGGACAGGTGCGATGGAGCGCATCGGCCTCGGATCGGTCACCGCAGGCGGTGCATTCGAGGTGCGAAACATAGGAGCCAGGCATGGCCCGATGCTAGCGCCGCAAGCCATTTAGCATCTTCGGCTCATGGATCTCGCGCCTCCCATCCGCTTCGAGCTCCGCCGTGGCGCGGTCACCGCCATTCCGCTTGCCATCGCGGTCGGGCTGTTCGGCGTCTCGTTCGGCGTGCTGTCCGCCTCGACCGGCGGCATGGGCGCGCTGCCGGCGATCGTCATGAGCGCGACGACCTTCGCGGGATCGGCACAGTTCGCCGCGGCCTCGGTGCTCGCCGGCGGTGGCGGTCCGGTCACCGCGATCCTTGCCGCGCTGCTCCTCAACGCTCGCTATCTGCCCATCGGCGTGAGCGTCGCCAGGTTCATGCTGGGCGGACGCGTCGCGCGCTTCGTGCAGTCCCAGCTCGTCGTCGACGAATCGTGGGCCATCGCGTCTCGCGGCGGCGGCGAGTTCGATCCCCATCGCCTCGTCGGGGCCGGCGTGGTGCTGTGGTGCGCCTGGGTCGCCGGCACCGTGATCGGCGTGCTGGGGGGCGAGGCGCTCGGCGACCCGGCCGCGCTCGGGCTGGATGCCGCGTTTCCGGCGCTCTTCCTGGCGCTTCTCGTCCCCCAGCTCGGCGGGCGGCGCGCCCGTGCGGCGGCGGCCCTGGGAGCCGGGATAGCCGTCGTTCTCGTCCCATTCACGCCAGCCGGAGTGCCGATCATCGCGGCGGCCGGCGCCGCCGTCATCGGCCTGGTGCGCCGGTGAGCGAGTCGTGGGCGATCGTCCTTGCCGTCGGCGCCGGCACGATGGCCATCAAGGCCGCCGGCCCGGTGCTTCTGGGGAGCAGGCCGCTGCCCGCACAAGTTCAGCGGGTGGTCGCGCTCCTTGCGCCTGCACTGCTGGCCGCACTGGTCGCCACGGCGGCGCTCGCGAGCGGGCAGCAGCTGGTGATCGACGCCCGGCTCCTGGGGCTGGCCGCGGCGGCCGTTGCTCTCGCCCTGCGCGCGCCGGTGCTTCTGGTTGGGGCCATCGCGGCGGCCGCCGCGGCGGTCGCCCGCCTCGCCGGCCTCGGCTGAGACTGGTCATCGAGGCCAGGCACGGCCAATGACTCGCCCCGGCCGTAGACTTCCGGTCATGGAACGACGCCGCGTGCTCTTCTTGTGCACCCACAACAGCGCTCGGTCCCAGATGGCCGAGGCGATGGTCAACGCCTGGGCCGGCGATCGCTTCGAAGCCTTCAGCGCGGGGACCGAGGCGACCGCGATCCGGCCCGAGACGATCGAGGTGATGCGCGAGCTCGCCCTGGAAGTGACCGGTCAGCGAAGCAAGCATCTCGACGAGTTCGCCGGGCAGGCCTTCGAACGGGTCATCACGGTCTGCGACGAGGCGGCGGAAGCCTGCCCAACGTTTCCGGGTGCAGCCTCGATGGCCCACTGGAGCATCCCTGACCCGTCCGCAGCGGACGGAGGTCCTGACGCGAGGCTCGAGGCATTCCGAGCGGCGCGAGACACGATCGCCGATCGCGTGCGCCAGCTCGTCAGCACCCCCGAGCCGGGCTAGCTCAACAGCAGCCGCCGGTTCCGCAGCCGCATCCGGAGCTGGCGAGAGCAAGCTCGTCGAGCGCGGGCCGCGCATGCGTCGGCTCGGCCGGCGACATCGGCTTGGTGGCCTTGGCGATGACGCTGTGCATCCCGTCCGCCACGAGGTGAGTCGACGTGAGCGAGACGTTCTCCAGACCGGCGCTACGGAGACCACGTTCGAACTCGCTGAACGAGAGCGCCCCGGCGATGCAGCCCACGTACGAGCCGCGCTCGGCGCGCTGATCGGGCGTCAGCGCGTCCTCGGCCACGATGTCGCTGATCCCGATCCGCCCGCCGGGACGCAGCACGCGGGCGATCTCCCTGAAAACCGCCGCCTTGTCCGCGGCGAGGTTGATCACGCAGTTGCTGATGACGACGTCGATCGAATTGGCCGGCAGTGGGATCGCCTCGATGTGGCCCTTCAGGAACTCGACGTTGGTGGCGCCCGCGTCGGTCGCATTGCGCTGCGCCAGCGCCAACATCTCGTCCGTCATGTCCAGCCCGAACGCGCGTCCGGAAGGACCGACCCGCCTGGCCGAGAGGAGGACATCGATCCCGCCGCCGGACCCGAGATCCAGCACGCGCTCCCCTTCGCGCAGCTCGGCGACGGCCGTCGGGTTGCCGCATCCCAGCGAGGCCAGGACCGCGGCATCGGGCAGCTCGGCCTGTTCGAGCGCGCTGTACAGTCCGGCGCCGATGCCATCTTCAGGCCCGCAGCAGGCGCCCGATCCGGTGGCGGCCTGCGTCGCGGCGAGGGCGTACCGCTCGCGCACCATGTCGTGGATCTGATCGGTCACGGCGGTTCTCCTTCGAGCGTCAGGCGACCTGCACCAGGCCGGCCAGGCTGGCGCCGATGGCGGACCATCGGCGGCTGAAGTCGGGCGAGAGCGAGTAGACGATGTTCGTGCCCTGGCGTTCGCTCACCACCACGCCAGCATCGCGCAGCACCTTGAGGTGATGGCTGATCGTCGGCTGGCTGACGGTGCAGCACTCGCTGAAGTCGCAGGCACAGACGCCCGCGTTGTCGACAAGCTGGCGCACGAACGAGAGCCGCACCGGATCCGCAAGTGCGGCCAAGAGGGCGACGTCGGGATCGGTTCGCTTCATGACTGCGGCGGAGTATATCGATATCGGTCCATATTGACAATGATCAATATCTGCGCGTACCGTGGCCGCCGAACGTTTACCGATGAGGACAGACGACCAATGAGCCTGATGATCGAGCTGCTCGCCTCCGCCCACGAAGCGGATCTGCAACGCGAGTCACGCGAGCGCCGGATGAAGGATGCCGTCACCGCCTGCCGGCGCCGGTTCTTCGACTTCCTGAAGCCCGAACGGCCCTGCGACCCGCAACCCTGCTGAGGCGAGAGGAGGTGAGGACGATGCGACACGACGACGGATGCTGCGACGGCGGCTGCGACTGCGGTCCCGGCTGCTGCTGAACCGATGCGGGCCGGTCCTCGGACCGGCCCGTTCGCACGCCGCCCGACTTGAAAATTGTGTGGCCCACGGCACGTTATCCGGCCGATGAGCCGGTGCGACCGTCGATTCGCGCTCGGGAGCCGTGCCCTGCTGGCTCGACGGCCGTGTAATGCACCGCCTGACGCACAGATTTCCACTCGCCGGCCCGCGATGGAAGAATGCGCGCCGAGGGAGCGCCGATTCAGGTCGGCGGCGCGACTGAACCGCGCGAACGGCGGGGGGATTGACGCAGGGAGGCCGCCGCGCGAGTAGGCTTGCGATGGCGCCGTCGACCGCATGGAGTGCCCATCGGCAGCGCGCCCGCACGGGGTCCTGAACGCGCTCATGCGCCTGCCCTTCATCCCACGCGAGGAGAAGTTCTTCGAGCTGTTCGTCGAGGACGCGCAGAACGTCCTTGCCGGCGCGCGCCTGCTGGAGGAGTTCTTCCGCTCGTACGACCAGCGCGAACGGCTCGCGAGCCAGCTGCGCGACCTCGAGCGACGAGGCGACGCGCTCAGCCACGACATCGGCCACAAGCTCGAGAACACCTTCGTCACCCCCTTCGACCGCGAGGACATCCACCAGCTCATCAGCCGCCTGGATGACATCCTCGACTTCATCGAGGAGATCGCCGATACCTGCGTCCTCTACAAGATCGAGGAGCCGACATCGGTCGCGCAGAAGCAGGCCGGCATCATCGCCAAGCAGTGCGAGGAGCTGGTGAAGGCCCTCTCCAAGCTGAAGGGTTTCAAGGACATCGGCCCGCACTGGATCGAGGTCCATCGGCTGGAGAACGAAGGTGACCGCATCACGCGCCAGGCCATGGCCGACCTGTTCACGAATGGCATCCAGCCGATCGACGTCATCAAGTGGAAGGACGTCTACGCCCTGCTCGAGGACGCGATCGACGCGTGCGAGGACGCGGCCAACGTGATCGAGCGCATCGTCGTCAAGCATGCCTGAGGGCTTCACCCTCACCCTGATCGCCGTTCTGGGCCTGGCGGTCGCCTTCGACTACATCAACGGCTTCCACGACACCGCGAACGCGATTGCCACCAGCGTCAGCACGCGCGCGCTGAAGCCGGGCTACGCCATCGGCATGAGCGCGGTGGCGAACTTCATCGGGGCGCTGACCGGGACGGCCGTGGCGCACACGGTCGGGGCCGGCCTGATCGATACCAGGGTCGAGTCACAGTCGGTCATCGCGGCGGCGCTGGTGGGCGCGATCATCTGGAACCTGATCACCTGGCGGCTCGGGATCCCGTCGTCCTCGAGCCACGCGCTCATCGGTGGGCTGCTGGGCGCCGCGCTGATCAGCGCCGGATTCGGGTCATGGCAGCTGGACGGCGTGATCAACAAGGTCCTCGTGCCGCTGGTCGGCTCGCCGATCATCGGCTTCACGCTGGGCCTGCTGTTCATGGCGCTGCTCTTCAACGTCTTCCGGCGCGCGCATCCGGGGCGCCTCAACGCGGTGTTCCGCCGGCTGCAGGTGCTGTCGGCGGCCTACATGGCCTTCAGCCACGGCAGCAACGACGCGCAGAAGACGATGGGAATCATGACCCTGGCGCTCGTGACGGCCGGCGTGATCCCCACCTTCGACGTGCCGCTGTGGGTCATCCTGCTCGCCGCGTCGGCGATCAGCCTCGGCACGGCCGCCGGCGGCTGGCGGATCATCCGTACCATGGGGACCAAGGTCGTCAAGCTCGATCCCGTCCATGGCTTCGCGGCCGAGACGACGGCCGCGTCCGTGATCTTCGGAGCCAGCCACTTCGGCATGCCGGTCAGCACCACGCACGTCATCAGCTCGGCGATCATGGGCGTCGGCTCGTCGGATCGGCTGCGCACCGTGAACTGGAGCGTGGCGCGCTCGATCGTGACGGCGTGGATCTTCACCATTCCGGCGTCCGGGTTCACGGCCGCAGTCGCCTACCTGATCCTGAACCCGATCCTCGGCTAGCGGGCTACGCCTCCGGCAGTGCGCCGATCATGTCGGCGGCGTCCTCGGGCGTGAACGCCTCCACCACGATCAGCACGTCGTCGCGAACGACCGGGTAGTAGGTCCCGAGGCGCCTCGTCGCCGCCGGATCGGCCACCGCGATCATGGGCTCGCCTGCCATCTCGGTCGGCGAGGCCTTAACGAGTCCTTGAGCTTCCGCTCACGAACCCTTGAGGCGCGCCCGCAACCATCTCCTCGTCAACGTGGCTACTTCCGACCAAGGAGATGCATTGAAGCTACCTCGCACCTGGCGGCAGCCGGGTTCCACGCTCGCCCTCGTGGTGGGGGCATCGCTGGTCCTCGCAGCCTGCTCGAGCAACCCCGATCGCTCCGGCAACGCTGGCGGCACCGGCGACGTAGCCGGGGACATCGTCATCTCGGGCTCGTCGACCGTCGAGCCGATCAGCTCCATCGTCCTCGAGGATTTCGTCGTGGCGAATCCGGGCGTCGACGGGTCGGTCGACGGACCCGGCACCGGCGACGGCTTCGCCCTGTTCTGCACCGGTGAGACGGACATCAGCGATGCCTCTCGTGCCATCAAGGACGAGGAGGCGGCGATCTGCGAGGAGAACGGCGTCAGCTACGTCGAGCTGCAGGTCGCGATCGACGGGCTCAGCATCATCACGTCGCCCGAGAACGCCGATGTGAGCTGCCTGAGCTTCGGCGACCTGTACGCGCTGCTCGGCCCCGAATCGCAGGGATTCGACGCTTGGAGCGACGCCGACGCGCTTGCCGGTGAGCTCGGTGATGGCTACGGGCAGATCCACGCGCCGTATCCGGATGCCGACCTGACGGTGACCGCCCCCGGCGAGGAGTCGGGCACGTTCGACAGTTTCGTCGAGCTCGTCATCGCCGAGATCGCCGAGGAGCGCGGCCAGGACGAGACGACGCGGCCGGACTACCAGACCGCGGCCGATGACAACGTGATCATCGAAAACATCGCCGGTGCCGCCGGATCACTCGGATGGGTCGGCTTCGCCTTCGCCGACGAGAGCAGCGATTCGGTCAGGTCGCTCGAGGTCGACGGCGGTGACGGCTGCGTCGCGCCGACGGCGGAGACCATCGCGTCGGGCGAGTACCCGATCGCGCGGCCGCTCTTCATCTACGTCAACGCCGATGAGGCCGCCGCTCGCCCCGAGCTGACAGCCTTCGTGGACTATTACCTCTCCGACGCGGGCATTGCAGCGGTCAGCGAGGCGGATTACGTCGCCCTCGACGCCGATGCGCTCGCCGAGACCCGCGCGGCGTGGGCGGGGCGTTGACGGAGCGAGGCACGAGCCTCGTCCCGTCCGATCTCCAGATCGCGCCCGCCCGACGCCGCCGAGAGCGGCTCATCCGATCGTTCTTCCTCGCCGCCGCGGGCCTGTCGATCGTGATCAGCGGCGCGATCGTGCTTTCGCTGCTCGGAAACGCCCTGTACTTCCTGGTCCACGTCGACCCGTCGGCCCTCTTCACCGACGGGTGGTTCCCGCGTCGCGGGATGTACGACATCGCCACCATCGTCGCCGGCACGCTGGTGATCTCGGGGGTGGCCATGCTGGTGGCCGCCCCGCTGGGTCTGGGGGCAGCCGTCTACCTGTCGGAATATGCCAGCGCCCGGAGCCGCCGGCTGCTCAAGCCGGCCCTCGAGATCCTCGCCTCGATCCCGAGCGTGGTGCTCGGCTTCTTCGCGCTCACGTGGATCAGCCCCAACCTGGTGCAGCCGCTGACCGGCGCACCGCTCTCGAACATGGCATCGGCCGGGCTGGCGGTCGGCATCCTGATCACCCCGCTCATCGCGTCGATCAGTGAGGACGCCCTGCACGCGGTTCCCAGCTACCTGCGCGAGGCTGCGTATGGGCTCGGTGCCAGGAGGCGCACGACCAGCCTACGCGTCGTCGTGCCTGCAGCGGTATCGGGCATCATCGCCGCGCTCCTGCTCGGTGTCTCGCGCGCCATCGGCGAGACGATGATCGTGGCCATCGCGGCGGGTGGGACGGGGGGATCGCTGTTCGAGCTCAACCCGCTGGAGCCGGGGCAGACGATGACGGCCGCCATGACCGCGCTGGCCATCGGCTCGGACAGCGTCCGGGGCGAGGCCCTGACCTTCGAAAGCCTCTTCTTCGTCGGCCTGCTCCTGTTCGCCATCACGCTCGGCCTCAACCTGCTCAGCGACGCGTTCGTGCGTCGCGTTCGGAGCCAGTACTGATGACGGCGCCCGTCCAGGCGCTCTCTGCCCGCGGTGTCGTGGAGCGGCGCCTCCGGTCCGACGGAGGCGATCGGCTGGGCCTGGTCCTGCAGGTGGCCCTGCTCCTGAGCCTGCTGATCTCGCTCGGCGTGCTGGTGGTCCTCATCGGCGACATCGTCGTGCGCTCGCTGCCCGTGTTCGCCGAACGGCCGGTCGACTTTCTCGGGTCGGCGCTGTCGTCGCGCCCGGCTCGGGCCGGCATCCTCCAGGGGATTCTCGGGTCAGTGCTGCTCATGGGCTTCGTCGCCGCGCTGGCCCTGCCCCTCGGCATCGGTGCCGCGGTGTACCTGGAGGAGTACGCGCGGGACACGCGCGCGGCGCGGCTGATACGAACGAACATCCGCAACCTGGCGGGCGTCCCGGCCATCGTCTATGGCCTGCTTGGCCTCGCCGTCTTCGTCAGCAGCCTGGGCCTGGGGAGGACGCTCGTGGCCGGCGGCCTGACGCTGGCCGTGCTGGTCTTGCCGGTCGTGGTCATCACTACGTCCGAGGCGCTGCGAGCGGTGCCCGCCACGATTCGCGAGGCCGCCTTCGGGGTCGGCGCAACCCGCTGGGAGACGATCCGCAGCCACGTCCTGCCATATGCGGCGCCCGGCATCCTGACCGGCACGATCCTGTCGCTGGCTCGCGCCTTCGGCGAGACTGCCCCGCTGCTCATGGTCGGCGCCATCGCCGGAACCTTCACGAGCACGGCCATCGGCGACATGCTGACCGGCTCCTACACCGCCCTGCCGACCATCGTCTACAGCTGGTCCGGTCAGCCGCAGGACGAATTTCGAGCTCTGACCGCCGCCGCGATCGTGGTGCTGATGGTCGTCATCCTGCTCGTCAATGCGAGCGCCATCCTCCTGC
Source organism: Chloroflexota bacterium (assembly GCA_025937535.1). Classification (GTDB taxonomy): domain Bacteria; phylum Chloroflexota; class Limnocylindria; order QHBO01; family QHBO01; genus JACDBZ01. The sequence goes on from JAICRD010000058.1 coordinate 8,688, forward strand.
GGAACCGATATGACCGAAAGTGGTGACCCCGTGACCGTCGACACTCACCCGAACACGCCGCCGATGGGCGAGCAGGTTCACGACTCAGCGCCGACAATACGGCGCGTGGACAGCGCCGCGGCACGGACGGCCGAGCGACCGGCGAGTGAGGGGATCGCAGCACTCGCGGCGGACAACGCCGTCTTCGAGCTCGACGAGCTCTCCTGCTACTACGGTGCGTTTCGCGCCGTGCGCGACATCAGCCTCGCCATTCCGCAGAACCAGATCACCGCGATCATCGGTCCATCGGGCTGTGGCAAGAGCACGCTCCTGCGCAGCTTCAACCGGATGAACGACCTGGTCGACACGGCGCGCATCACCGGCTCGATCCGCTATCACGGCGTCGACCTGTACGCCGATGGGATCGACCCGGTCGAGGTCCGCCGCCGCATCGGCATGGTCTTCCAGAAGCCCAATCCGTTCCCGAAGTCCATTTACGACAACGTCGCCTTCGGTCCGCGCGTGGCCGGCTTCCGTGGCGACATGGACCAGCTGGTCGAGTCGTCGCTGCGACGAGCGGCGCTCTGGGACGAGGTCAAGGACAAGCTGCGCTCGCCGGGCACCGCGCTGTCGGGCGGCCAGCAGCAGCGGCTGTGCATCGCACGAGCGATCGCCGTGGAGCCGGACGTGATCCTCATGGACGAGCCGTGCTCCGCCCTCGACCCGATCGCGACGCTGAGGATCGAGGAGCTCATGCGCGAGCTGAAGGAGAAGTACACGATCGTCATCGTCACGCACAACATGCAGCAGGCGGCGCGGGCAAGCGACCTGACCGCCTTCCTGACCATGGGCGACGACCGGGCGGGCTACCTCGTCGAGATGGGCGCGACCGACGAGATCTTCACGCGGCCGCAGCACCAGCTCACCGAGGACTACATCACCGGCCGCTTCGGCTGAGGAGGGAGGACCGATGGACAAGGCGGCAGACCCGATGGACGAGCACGCCGGCACCAGGGCGACCTTCGACCGCGCACTGGACGGTGTCAAGGACGATGTGCTGCGCCTTGGCGCGCGGGTCGAGCACGCCCTCGAGCAGGCCGGCCTGGCGCTCGTGAGCAGAGATACGGATCTCGCCGACCAGGTGCGGTGGGATGACGCCGCCGTGAACGAGCTCCAGCAGCAGATCAACACCGAGATCACGACCCTCATCGCCACCCAGGCTCCGGTCGGCCGGGACGTGCGCGAGCTCCTGGCGCTGTACCACGCCTCGAGCGAGCTCGAGCGCATGGGCGACTATGCCGTCAACATCGCCAAGCTGGCCCAGCAGCTGGCCGGTGAGCCGGAGACGCCGATCCTCAAGCAGATCCCCCAGATGGAGCGGATCTGCCGCGAGCAGCTGCATGCCGCGATGCGAGCGCTGGTCGACGTCAGCGAGGCCGACGCGCGCGGGGTCGCGCAGCGCGACGACGAGATCGACCACCTGTACAACAGCGTGTACGAGGACGCGATGCGCCTGCTGTCGGAGTCGCCGGAGCGCGCGCGCCAGACGACGCACATGCTCTTCGCGGCCCACCACCTGGAGCGACTCGGCGATCGGGTGACGAACATCGGCGAGGACGTCGTCTACCTCGCCACCGGACGGGTCGAGGACCTCAATCCCTGAGGGAACACCTATGCGCCGCCGCCTGCTCCTCATCGAAGACGATGCCACGCTGCGCCAGGCGCTCGCCTTCAATCTCACGCGCGAGGGGTACGAGGTCTCAACGGCCGCCGATGGCGTGGCCGGGCTGGA
>JAICRD010000145.1 GCA_025937535.1 Chloroflexota bacterium
CCTTGGCGATGTCGAGCGTCGTCACGCCGTGCTGCCGCTTCTGCCGGCGTCCGCTGAACACCACCTCGTGCTTCGATAGCCGGTCGTAGGGCAGGTCGTACACGTCGTGCAGTCTGACGCGAAGGTAGTTGGCCGCGAGCACCGCGTCCTCGCTGATGGTGCGCAGCCCCTCCGAGCCATTCGAGCGGATGTACGTGTAGGCGCGCACGAACATACCGAAGTTGCCGTAGCAGCTGCGCACCTTGCCGATGCTGTCCGGCCGATCGTCGTCCAACGCCCATCGCGCGCCCGGCGTCGACCGACCGTCGCGAGCGTTGCGGAGCACGTCGGTCGCGTCGCCCTCGACGAGCACGACCGTCGGGCTCGGCAGGAACGACTCCAGCTTGTCGCTCACGCCGACCGGCCCGGCCCCCGGACCGCCGCCCCCGTGCGGCGTGCTGAACGTCTTGTGGAGGTTGAAATGCATGACGTCGAAGCCGGCCTCGCCCGGGCGGAATCGGCCGAGGATCGCGTTCAGATTGGCCCCGTCCATGTAGGCGATGGCGCCGGCGTCGTGGACCGCCGCGACGACCTGGTCGATCTGATCCTCGAAGATCCCCAGCGTCGAGGGATTGGTGATCATGAGCGCCGCGACGTCGGGTCCCAGCGCCGAACGCAACGCCTCGAGGTCGATCCCGCCGCGCTCGTTGGATCGGATCGTCACCGTCTGGTAGCCGACCATGGTGGCGGTCGCTGGATTCGTGCCGTGCGCGGAGTCGGGCACGAGCACCTTCGTTCGCGAATCCCCTTCGCCGCGAGACCGATGGTAGGCACGGGTCATCAGCATGCCGGTCAGCTCGCCGTGCGCCCCGGCCGCGGGCTGCAGCGAGACGGCCGTCATCCCGCTGATCTCCTTCAGCTGCTCGGCCAGCAGCCACATCAGCTCCAGCGATCCCTGCGCCAGCTCCTCCGGATCGAGCGGGTGCGACTCTGCCAGGCCCGGGAGCCGGGCGGACCACTCGTTGACCTTCGGGTTGTACTTCATCGTGCACGACCCGAGCGGGTAGAAGTTGAGGTCGATCGCCTGGTTCAGGTGCGCCAGCCGGTTGAAGTGGCGCAGCATCTCCAGCTCGCTCACCTCCGGCAGCCGCGGCGCCTGCTCCCTCAGGACCGATGCGGGCAGCGCCGGCTGCCCGGCGGCACGCTGCCGCGCGCGGTCAGAGGGCTGCGGGAAGCGAACGGCGCGCCGCTCGGCACGCGAGCGCTCGAAGATGAGGGGCTCGACGATGCTGAGCTCCTCGCCGCCGGTCGCGCCCGAGAAGGCCGACCCGCGGCCGGAGGTGTCGGAAGCCGGCGCCTCGGCGACGCTCATCGGGTCGCCTCCAGCGCCGACACCAGGCGCGCGATGTCGTCGTCGGTCGTGAGCTCCGTCGTGGCCAGCACCAACGTGTCCCGCAACTCCGGCGCATCGCGCTCGGCGAGGTACCCGGCCACGATCCCCTGCCCCGCCAGCGCCGCGTGGCGGCGCGCGGCGTCCGGGACCCTCATTGCGACCTCCGCGAAGTAGCTGCCGCCGAAGCGGCGTACGCCGACGCCGGTTTCCTCCATCGCCGCGGCCAGGTGCCGTGCCTGGGTCATGGACAGCTCGGCGACCTCGCGCAGGCCCCGCGGCCCGACCGCCGAGAGATACGCCGTGGCCGCCAGGGCCATCAGCGCCTGGTTGGTGCAGATGTTGCTCGCGGCCTTTTCGCGGCGGATGTGCTGCTCGCGTGCCTGGAGCGTGAGGACGTAGCCCTTGCGCCCGGATCCATCGCGCGTGGCGCCGACCAGGCGTCCGGGCATCTGCCGGACCGATGCCATGCGCGCCGCCATGAGGCCCACGTACGGCCCGCCGAAGCTGGCCGGGATGCCGAGCGGCTGCCCCTCGGCCGCCACGAGGTCGGCGCCGTACGCGCCGGGTGGCTCCAGCACCGCCAGCGACGTCGGCTCGACAACTGCGACCAGCTGCGCTCCGGCGTCGTGCGCAACGGTGGCCAGCTCTCGCATCGGCTCGACCTGGCCGTAGAAGTTCGGCTGCGCAGCGACCAGGCAGGCGACGTCATCGGCCAGCGGCTCCAACGAGGTCGTGCCCGACCCGCCGTCGGCGAGGTCGACCGGCACCGTGACCACCTCGATGCCGGGCCCGGAGCAGTACGTCTCGAGCACGCGCCGGTAGTCCGGGTTGACGCCGGCCGACACCGCCACGCGTGATCGTCTGGTCAGGCGGCAGGCCATCAGCGCGGCCTCCGCGGTGGCCGTGGCGCCGTCGTAGTGCGAGGCGGTCGCCACCTCCATGCCGGTCAGCTCGCAGATGAGCGACTGGAACTCGTAGATGCTCTGGAGGGTGCCCTGCGACACCTCGGGCTGGTAGGGCGTGTACGAGGTGGCGAACTCTGGCCGGCCGACCACCTCCCCCACGACCGAGGGGATCAGGTGGCGGTAGACGCCCGCGCCGAGAAATGAGACGTCCGGGATGCGGTTGCGTCCGGCCAGCCGCGCCAGCTCGGCGCGAACCTCCTGCTCCGACAGCGATGGCGGCAGGTCCCAGTCGGAGGCACGCACCGAAGCGGGGATGTCGGCGAACAGGTCGTCCACCGACGCCACACCGATGGCGTCGAGCATGCGCGCCCGATCGGCATCGGTGTGCGGTGAATAGGTCATCAGCGCCGCGCGGACCTAGGCGGTCTCTTGGCCGTAGGCGGCGGCGTCCATCAGCGCATCGGTCTCTGACGCGTCGGTGACCTCCACCACGGCGATCCAGCCATCACCGAAGGGATCGGAGTTGATGAGCTCCGGCGCGTCTCGGAGGGCCTCGTTGACCTCGACCACCTCGCCGGAGATCGGCGCGAGAAGGTCACTGACGGCCTTGACGCTCTCGACTACGCCGAACGCGGAGAACTGCTTCAGGCTGGCGCCCACCTCGGGCAGCTCGACGAAGACGATGTCGCCCAGCTCATCGGCTGCGAAGCTGGTGATGCCGATGGTGGCGCGCGATCCGTCCATCCGCACCCACTCGTGCTCACGCGAGTACGCCAGATCGTCGGGGTAGGACATCGGCCGATGGAACCTCCTCTTGGGCGGTGAGGGCCGCGGGTCAGTCGCGCGGACGCCGGTAGAAGGGCAACTTTACCTGCTCGGCACGCTGCGGGCGCTCGCGGACCATCACCTCGAACTCGTTGCCGATGCCGGCGAGCGGCGCGGGCACGAGCGCCATGGCGATCTTCGTGCCGAGCGTCGGCGACAGCGTCCCGCTGGTGACCGTGCCCACGGCATCGCCGCCGGCGCGCACCTCGTAGCCGGCGCGCGGGATGGCGTTGTCGACCATCTGGAGGCCGATGAGCTTGCGCCGCGGACCCGCATCCGCGACCGCCTGGAGCGCCGGCCGGCCGACGAACTCCCCCTTCTCGAGCTTGACGACCCGTCCGAGATTGACCTCGAACGGATTCGTGTCACGGCCGAGTTCGTTGCCGTACAGCGGCATGCCGGCCTCGAGCCGCAGGGTGTCGCGCGCGCCCAGGCCGCAGGGCCGAATCCCATCGCCGGCGCCTGCCGTGGCGACAGCCTTCCACAGCTCGCGAGTCCGCGATGCGTCGCAGAACAGCTCGAAGCCATCCTCGCCGGTGTACCCGGTCCGCGCGACGATGCACTCGATGCCGGCCACCTCGCCGCGCGCGAAGTGGTAGTTCGCCACCTGATCGAGCTCGAGGTCCGTCAGGCGCGCGAGCACCGTGGCCGCCAGTGGGCCCTGGGGAGCAACGAGGCCGGTCGCGTCGCTGCGATCCTCGACCTCGGCGGCGAGGTCACCGTCCTCGAGCAGCGTCATCAGCTGCTCGATCACCGCGAAGCGATTCGAGGCATTGCACACGACCATGAAGCGCTGCTCGGCGAGCCGATAGACGATGAGGTCGTCGATGATCCCGCCGTCGTCGTCGCACAGCATCGAGTACTGCGCCTGCCCGATCTCGATCGTCCCGGGGTCGCTGACCACGGCGTACCGGAGGAACGCGACCGCCTCGGCGCCGCGCACCTCCAGCTCGCCCATGTGTGACAGGTCGAACAGCCCGACGGCGCCTCGGACGGTGCGGTGCTCCTCCATGATCGACTCGTACTGGACCGGCATCTCGTAGCCGGCGAACGGCACCATCCGCGCGCCCAGCTCGAGGTGGAGGTCGTGGAGCGGGGTGTGGCGCAGCTCGTCGGTCGCCGTCGAACCCGTCATGCGCTTGCCTCCGCCGAACGGACCGATGCTCTGCGGGCCTCGATCAGGGCCGCCGCCTCGTCGACCACCGAGCGCTCGGTGGCGTGGCTCATGATGGCCAGCGCCTCGGACAGATCCATCCAGCGCACCTCGTCGAACTCGGCGTCGTGGGCGTCGAGGCTCCCACCGATCGGCCGCATCAGGAAGAAGTGGACGGTCTTGTGGAAGCGCGTCGTCCCGCGCACGAAGAAGTAGCGGATGGATTGCAGGCGCGCCTCGATCTCGACCTCGAGGCCGGTCTCCTCGCGGGTCTCGCGCAGCGCCGTCTCCTCGATCGTCTCGCCGGCGTCCGGCGTGCCCTTGGGCAGTGCCCACAGCACCGGCGCGCGTCGGTGGACCAGCGCGATCTGGACGCGACCGTCGATCAACCGGTGGACGACGCCGCCGGCGGACGTCGCTCGCGCCGTGCGCAGGATCGGCACGCCGGCGCCGCTAGGAGCGGCGGGCGCGCGGCAACCCGAAGGGGAGCGCGGGGCGACGGGCGGGCAGGCGAGTGGCGCGGCCGACCGCCGGGAAGCGGAACCGGCTGGTCTGCGAGCGCAGGGCGCTCACGCTGGCGACTGACGCCGTCGACCGCCGCGGACGGTGGTAGACCGTCGTCACGCGGTCCAGGCCGAGCCGCGAACGCTGGGCAGCGCGGCGCGGTGAACCGAAGTCGATGGATGGGTGGGAGACGAGGCGGGCCACCAGACTCACTCGCATGCGAGGCATTGTACGCCGGCCCCAAGTCGGCGCAAGCCAAATCGGCATCAGCCGTCGCGAACGGACCGATACAGTTCCTCCACCTCGGCGATGCGGGCCCCGATATCGAAGCGCTTCGCGCCGTCGGCAGCATCGGCCGCCATGCGCGAGCGCCCGTCATGATCGTGAGCGAGCTGCGCCAGCGCAGCGCCAAGGCGCTCGGCGCGCGTCGCCTCGGGTTCGGCGGGCACGATGACACCGTCGATGCCGTCGCGGATCGAGTCCCCCACCCCCGGGCCGTCGACCGCGACGGCCGGCAGGCCGGCGGCCAGCGCCTCGGCCAGCACCAGGCCCTGGGTCTCGGTGCGCGACGCGAAGACGAACAGGTCAGCCCCATTCAGCCGCGCCAGCGCATGGGCGTGTGGGAGCGCGCCGGTGAACGTGACGCGGCCGGCGAGATCCGGACGCTCGGCCCGCCGGCGAAGCGAGTCCTCGGATGGGCCACCGCCGATGGC
>JAICRD010000198.1 GCA_025937535.1 Chloroflexota bacterium
CTCCACGTTCTCGACGGCCGACAGGTACGGCAGCAGGTTCTTGGCGGTCTGCTGCCAGACGAAGCCGATGGTGCGGCGCCGGTATCGAGTCCGCTCGCGGCGTCCCATCTGGGTCAGGTCGTGGCCCGCAACAACGGCGCGTCCAGCGGAAGGCACATCAAGCCCGCCGAGGATGTTCAGCAGCGTCGACTTGCCGGAGCCAGACGCGCCGACGATGGCGATCATCTCGCCGGCGTTCACCAGCAGGTCGAGTCCCTGGAGCGCCACGACCTCGAGGTCGGCGACCTTGTAGATCTTGACGAGGTTGTCGCACACGATCTGGGCGCCCTCGCCGAATCGGCGACGCGCCCGGGCTTCGGGCGCGGGCGTCGGAGCCTCGGCCCACGCGGCGGCGTTGGGCGCCGGCACGTCGCGTGGGAGGTCGACGATCTCGCTGCCGCGTTCGCTCATTCGGTCGTCCACCCCTCTATCTTGCCGGTCATTCGAGCCCCTCGCGCACGGCGGCTGCTGGATCGGTCCGGCGCTGGACCCAGGCGGCCAGCGCGACACCGATGGCGACGATGACCACCAGCACTCCGGTTAGGATGGCCAGTTGACCGATGTCGACCGTCAGCGCCGGATCCACGTCGGCTCCGGTGAACGAGCTCAGACCCAGCCCGGGCAGGACCACCCACGCCACGGCAACCCCGAGCAGCAGCCCGGCGATCACGGCGATCAGCACCAGCGGACCGTGCTCGATGATCGTCAGTGCCGTGATCTGGCGCCGCGCGATGCCGAGGGTCCGCAGGTGCGCCGTCTCGCGCGCCCGGCCGACGCCGGACAGCAGCAGCGACAGCACCACGGCCAGGGCCGCGTACGTGACGGCGATGCCCATGGCGAGCAGGAAGCCGTTGCTGACGGCCTCGACCAGCGGCCGTTCGCGAAGCGACGTGACGCGCTCGGCCTGCGAATCGAGCGCTGCGCCCGAGCCGCTGGCTGTGACTCGCTCGCGCAGCGCATCGGCCGATGAGGGTGGTGCGTCGACGTAGACGGTGGTCGTCGGCAGCTGGCGGTTGCCGATTGCCGCGAGCACGAGGTCGCGCGGAACGATGACGAAGCTCGGGCCGGCAGGCTGGCCGGCCAGCTCATCGCGCAGCTGGACCACCTCGAAGGTGGCGAAGCGCGCGGCGAAGGTCAGCTGGAACGTATCGCCCACGCCCAGCGGCGTCGTGCTCTCCCGCGCGAGCGATCGCGAGACGATCGCCGGGATCGGCGCAGCGCTGGTGCCCGGGCAGTCGGGCCGATCGTCGCCGAGCTGGGCAACCTCCTCCGCCGACAGCTCGCCGGTGCAGTACGGGTCGACCTCCTGCTTGAACGAGCCGGGAAACGACGTCTCTGCCGGCGTGCCAGCGGTGACCCGCTCGTAGTCGGCCGCATCGATCGCGATGACGGGTATTCGGCCGCTGCCGCCGATACCGAGCGCGGCATCCGTCTCGTGCGCGCCGGCGGCCGCCACGACCCCGGGAACGTCGCTGACGTCGAAGTTCGTCGGCAGCGAACCTCCGCTGATCCGGTACGCGGCGCCCACCGACTGCCATGAGTCGGCCACCTGGCCACGGTCGATCGTCGCCAGCATGGTGGACGAGAAGGTGCCGATGGCGATCGTCAGCAGCAGCACGATCAGCGGCAGGTGTCCGGTCCCGACCTGCCGTTCCGCGCGGCGAAGCCCAAGGGCCGGAACGAGCCCTCGGCCGCCGCCCGCCACCCATCCGGCGGCGCGGATCGGGTACGGATAGAGGCGGATGGTCACGATCCCGACCGCCAGGCCGACCAGTGCCGGCACGGCAGCCAGGAACGGGTCGACCCCGGCCAGCTCCCTCGCCGCGCTGCCACCGGCCAGCCCACGCTGACGGAGCAGGATGATGCCGCCGATGGCCAGCCCGACGGCCAATCCCTCGAACGCGAGTCGCCGCGGACTGGCGCCCAGGGCCTGAGGTGCCTCGCGCGCAAAGCGGCGCAGCGGCGCGAGCGCGATCGGAAGGGTGGTCGCCGCGAGCACGAGGATCGTACCGAGCGCCACCAGGCCAGCCGCGAGCGGCGTGATCGGCGTCGCGCGTCCGTCCACCACAGCCACCGCGACCACGGAGGCCAAGGCTGCGGGGGCAGCGGTCCATAGCAGCCCCTCGACGAGATGCGAGCCGATCAGCTGCCATCCCGACCCGCCACGGCCCCGCAGGAGGATGAGCGCGCCACGCCGCCGCTGGACGGCGAGCAGGGCGACCATGGCGATGGCCGCGATGGCCACCGCCGTCGGGCCGATGGCCGCCGTGGTCAGCACGGCCTCCGAGGTACGGCGCTCGGCGAGGTACTGCTGTGTCAGGTCGAGCAGGCCGGTCTGGAGCGTGGTGAGCGAGTCGCTCGACCCGCTTGCGAAGGAGGCGTAGCTGGCCTCCATCTGCTGGAGGTCGACCACCAGCTGGTCGAGCTTGCCGGCATCGATCTGATCGGGGTCGACGTAGTAGCGAAAGGTGTAGCGCATCGGCTCGTGCAGCGCATCCAGCGCCGGGTAGGCGTCTGGGGATGCGAGCGCGGTGGCGTAGATCAACACGACGTTGATGCCGACCGGCACCCGCGTCGGTCGGTCGAGCGCGTAGTCCCCCACCCAGTAGTCGGCGTTGGGATCGACCACCTCGTAGATCCCCACGACCTCGGCCACGGCTGCCTGCTGGAGGCCGAACTGGCCGACCAGCGGATCGTCCGGATCCGGCACGAGCTCGAGGCGGTCGCCGACGGAGGCATCCAGGTCATCAGCCGTGGTCGTGGACAAGGCCACCTCGAACACCATGGCGGGCAGCTCACCGCCGCCGCCGATCTGACCGGTCGGGCCGGGCGCCGTCGTTTGTCCAACCTCTCCCGATGGCATCCGACCGTCCACCAGCCGGATCTGCTCGTCCAGGTCACCCTGGAAGCGCAGGTTCAGGAAACCGGGCCGCTCGACGGGACGATCCGGGATGCGCCACGTGAAGGACTCGGCCAGGAACGAGTCGCCGGAGATGATCGACCGCACCGAGGGCGGAATGCCCGCCTCGATCTCGTTCTCCGTGACGGCGACCGTGGCCATGCCTTGGCCGTCGGACGGAATGAACGTGATGCGCCCCATCTGGAGGTTGCGCTGCGTGACGTTCGCGACGTCGGCGATCTGGTAGCGAAGGCCGGCATCGGCGACGTTGTTGAAGAGGCGCGGTGCCATGGCCGCCAGCAGGGCCGTGGCGAAGACCAGGAACGCCAGCAGCAGCGCCGGCAGCTGGTCGCGTCGCAGGCGGGTGACGAGGAGGCGGATGGGTGTCATCGGTCTATTCGCCGCCCGAGCGCAGGACGCCGCTGACGCGAACGCGGGCGAGCAGGTTGCCGATGACGACGACGGTGATCGCCAGGGCACCGAGCGCGACCAGGTACAGCAGGGCGTAGATGCCCCACGGAATGACGACCTCGATCGGTGGCACCGCGATGGTCGCCTCCTGGGTGAGCGTCACGAACGGCAGCACCACCCAGGCCATGATCAGGCCGAGCCCGGTGCCGGCAGCCAGGCCCACGACCAGCAGGAAGGCGTTCTCCATCGACAGCCAGGCCGACAGCTGCCGATGGGATAGGCCGATGGCCTGGAGCAGCGCGAACTCGCCCAGCCGCTCGCGCGTCGACACGGTCGCGCTGACCACGAAGCCGATGGCGGCGAAGATGACGGCCGCCAGCGCGCCGAGCGCGAGCGAGCCGATGACGCCGAGCGCGACCGGGTCGTTGAGCAGCTCGCGCCGCAGCTCCTCGTTGGCGGTCACCCGGTCCGCGGAGTACGGCGGCTGCCGCAGCTGCTCCGCGACGGCGGAGGCGCTCCCGTCGACGACCTC
>JAICRD010000070.1 GCA_025937535.1 Chloroflexota bacterium
CTACCCGTTGCACCTCGGCCTGACGGAGGCCGGGATGGGGACCAAGGGCATCGTGACCTCGACGGCGGGGCTCGCCATCCTGATGCAGCGCGGCATCGGCGACACCATCCGCGTCTCGCTCACGCCGGCCCCTGGCGGCGATCGCACCGAGGAGGTGCAGGTCGCCCAGCAGGTGCTCCAGTCGATGGGGCTCCGCTCCTTCCTGCCGCAGGTCAGCGCCTGCCCTGGCTGCGGCCGAACGACGAGCACCTTCTTCCAGGAGATGGCCCGCGACATCCAGGCCTACCTCGTGGAGCAGATGCCCACCTGGAGGGAGCGCCATCCCGGCGTGGAGGAGATGCGCGTGGCTGTCATGGGCTGCGTCGTCAACGGCCCCGGCGAGTCGAAGCACGCCGATATCGGCATCAGCCTCCCCGGCACCTTCGAGGAGCCCGTCGCGCCGGTGTTCGTCGACGGCGAGAAGACGACGACGTTGCGCGGCGATGACATCGTGCCGCGCTTCCTGGCCATCCTGGACGATTACGTCGAACGGCGCTATCCATCGCCGCTCGTGGGGGCAGCCCGTGGCAATTGATCCACGCCTGGAGCTGCGCAAGTCGATGCGCGCCGTGCCCGACGTCCTCCGAGCGCTCGTCGCGTCGATCGATGCCGCGGCAGTGCGGCGTCGACCGGCCCAGGGCGAGTGGGCGCCGGTTGAGATCGTCGCGCACCTCGCCGACGGCGAGGACTGGGCGCTGCGACGGGTCAAGAGGATGCTTGCCGAGGAGGAGCCCGAGCTCGAGCCGTTCGACCAGGCCGCGCTCGCCATCGAGAGTCGCTACATCGACCTCGACATCTCGGAGCAGATGGAACGCTTCGAGCGGCTACGGGCGGAGCACCTCGCGATTCTCGACGGCCTCGACGACGCCGGCTGGCGGCGGATCGGCATTCACGGCGAACATGGGCGGATGTCGGTGGAGCTGTACGAGTCTCACGTCGCAGCCGAGGAGGTCGACCACCTCGCCCAGCTCAGCCGATTGCTGGTCAGCTGATCGGATTGGGCAGCAGCTTTGGAACGCTGCACACGCAGCGACCAGGATTCCAGTCGCGGCCCCGCGAGTTGAAGATTGCGCGCTACACGATCCGTTAGCCGGCGGATGCCGCCCGGTCGGGCGCGGGTGAGCGTGAATGGGATCCGGAACCGAGCGAAACGCCGCGTAATGTGCGCTCACGTGCACAAATTTCAGGTGGCGATGCCGAGCGGACAATGCGCCAGCCATTCGAGCGAATTGTCAGAGCCGCGCGACCTTATCGGCGAGGCTCCCAGCGGAAGAACCGCATCGCCGCCACCACACCCATCACCCCCCACAGCGCAATGACGCCGATCTCGAGCCACGGGACGCCCGCCCCCGCCGTATCGCCCAGGCCGTAGAAGCCGAGCATGGCATCGGCGAAGTGCCGCGTCGGCAGCACGTGGCTCACCGCGTCGAGCCAATCCGGCGCGTTGTCCATCTGGAAGAAGACGTTGCTGATGAACAGCACCGGCAGGATCGTGGCGTTGACGATGGCCGGCGCGGCATCGGCATTGGGGATGAGCCCTGACAGCGCCAGCCCGAGGGCGCTGAAGGCGGCGGCCGCAACCGCCAGGACGAGCACTATCGCCGCGAGGTGCACCCACGGCACGTCGACGCCGTAGGCGAGGGCGCCGAACGCACCGACGATCACGACCAGCAGCAGGGCGATGAGGATTGCGTGCCCGATCCGCCCGACGAGATAGGCCCAGCCCGGCAGCGGCGTCCCGCGCAGGCGCTTGAGGATGCCCTCGTCGCGCGCGATGGTGACCGTCATCGCCAGGTTCGTATACGTCGCGGTGACCACCCCGAAGACCATGATCGCCGGGGTGAAGAACCGCGCGGCATCGGCGCCAAAGAGCACGTTGAAGATGACCATGAACAGCAGCGGGAAGGCGAAGGTGAAGAAGGCGGCCGGCGGGTTGCGCCAGAAGGCGCGGTTCTCGTAGCCGATCTGCCGCAGGGCGAGGGCTGCTCCGCTCACGATGCGGCCCCCGCCGGCGCGTCCGATTCGGCATCGGCGGTCAGCTGGAGGTAGACGTCCTCCAGCGACCGGCGGCCGACCTCGAGGTCGTGGAGCTCGACCCCGGCGGACAGCGCCCAGGCCGTCAGCTCGTGCAGGGTGCGAGTCGGCTCGGTCGTCTCCAGCTCGTATGCGGATGCGGCCGCGTGGACGCCCAGGCCGGCCGGTGGCTCGACGCCATCGACCAGCCGGAAGTGGACGTGAGTCGACGGAGTGGATGCGCCGATGAGCTCATTCGCGGTGCCGGTCGCGACGATTCGCCCATCGGCCATGATCGCCAACCGATCGGCCAGCGCCTGTGCCTCGTCCATGAAGTGGGTGGTGAGGAAGATCGTCTTGCCCAGCGAGGCCAGGCCGCGGACGGTCTCCCACGCCTGTCGCCGTGCCGACGGATCGAAGCCGGTCGTCGGCTCGTCGAGAAACAGCAGCTCCGGATCGCCGGCGAGTGCCACGGCCAGGTCGACGCGCCGCTTCTGGCCGCCGGAGAGCTTGTTGACGCGCTGGTCGCGCTGCTCGCCGAGTCCGGCCAGTCCGATGACCTCGTCGACGTCCCGGGGCGCCGGATAGTAGCCTGCGACCATCTGCACCACCTCCCGGACGGTGAGGTACTCGTCGACGCCCGTCTGCTGGAGCACGATTCCCATGCGCTCCTTGAGCGCTCGCTCGTGGCGGCCGGGGTCGTGCCCGAGGACGCTCACGTCGCCGGCCGATCGCTGGCGGTGCCCCTCCAGGATTTCGACGGTCGTCGTCTTACCCGCGCCGTTCGGGCCGAGCAGCGCGAAGACCTCGCCCGTCTCGACCGTCAGATCGATGCCGCGGACGGCCTCGAACGAGCCGTACGACTTGCGCAGCCCTCGAATCTCGACCGCGCTCACCCTCCGGCGGCGAGGAACGTCCAGGTGGCGATCGCGAAGGCCAGGATGATGAAGGCGACCAGCGCGAGCGGCAGGAACGCGACGCTGATCGGCTGCTGCCGCGGCAGGGCCGGGCGCTCGTCCGCGTCGAGCGCGACCTCATCGGTCCGGGTTGCCGGTAGGTTGCTGTCCATGCTCACTCCTCGTCCATGATTGCGGCCAGCTTCTCATCGAGCGATCGTGCCGAGAACTGACCGATCTGGCGCGCGACGATGGTTCCGTCGCGGCCGATGAAGAACGTCTCCGGCACGCTGAGGATGCCATACGCGTCGGCCACGCGCTGACCAGGATCCATCGCCGCCGCCCACGTCGCATCGTTGCGGCGCATGAAGCCGCGCGCCGCCTCGGAGCGGTCCCGGTAGACGATGCCGATGACCGCCAGCCCGTCGTCGCCGTGCTCCGCAACCGCGTCGCGCAGCAGTGGGAACTCTTCCACGCATGGGCCGCACCAGCTGGCCCAGAAGTTGACGATCACGGGCCGTCCAGCCAGGTCGGCCAGGTGGATCGGGTTGCCATCGAGGTCGGCCAGCGCGAAGTCGGGCGCCACGCTACCGACGGTGGCCGGCGCGGCCGGAGCCGTGCGCGTCAGCAGGATGAGACCCAGCAGGATGAGGAGGATGAGCGGCAGGGTCGCGGCCACCACCAGGTAGCCGAGCGGCAGCCGTCCGAGCGCAAGGCTCCGCCGCGCCGAGGTGTCGGCCGTCATCCGCGGGTCAGTGCGAGGCCCCGTCGTGGTGCGGTCCGTGCTCGGTGTCCCGCCATTCGTGGTTCGCCGCCCGGACCCACGCAATGACGCCCAGGATGAGCACCAGCAGCCCGGGGATGGCGAGGAACGGATTGGCGAGCTGGTCCTCGCCACGGAAGGCCAGCCCTGCGCCGATGAGCGCCGCGCCGAACGACATCACCACGGGCAGGAAGCTGGGGGCCGGCAGGTGGACGCCGGTCGGCGGATGGGGGCGGCCCCGCGACGGCGAGGCCCCGCGCGCGGCGATCGCGAATGCGACGCCCAGCACGAACAGCATCCCCACGCCGATGATCAGGAACCCGATGGCGGTATCGGACACGCGACGCTCCTAGCGCAGCAGATAGATGGTCGAGAAGACGCCGATCCAGACGACGTCGACGAAGTGCCAGTACATGCTGACCGCCTCGACGGCCACGTGGTTGCGTGCGCTGAACTGCCCGCGCAGGGCGCGAGCCAGCACGATGGTCAATCCCACCGTGCCGCCGAAGACGTGCGCCCCGTGGAAGCCGGTCAGGGTGTAGAAGACCGTGCCGAAGACGCCGTCGCCGATGCCGAAGCCGAGCTCGCTGTAGTCGTACAGCTGGCCGGCCAGGAAGAGAATGCCAAGGGCGAGGGTGATTCCGGTCCACATCTTCAGCTTGCCGGCATCGCCGCGGCGAATGGCCCACACGCCGAACTGCATCGTGAAGCTCGAGGCGACCAGGACCGCGGTCAGCACTCCGGCCAACGCGATGTCCAGGTGCCCGCCGGCGGGCGGACCCCACTCGCCGACGGTCGTGGCCCGCGCGTTGAAGTAGGTCGCGAAGAGCCCGCCGAAGAACATCACCTCGCTGGCGATGAAGAGGAGCATTCCGACCATCACGGTCGGCATGCCGGACTGGCCGTGCGTGATGGCGGCGCGCGCCTCCTCCTCGCCGGCCGGATGGGCCTGCATCGTCCCGGCGGTCATACGACTCCCTTTCGGTGCTCAGCGTCCTCTTCGGCGCCCTCTTCCAGATCGTCGGGGCGCTCCGCGGCATGGCCGTGGCCATGGGTCAGGAAGAAGAGCGGCCGCTCGGAGTGGATCGGCGGCAGCCGGTCGAAGTTGTAGGGCGGCGGCGGCGACGTGGTCGCCCACTCCAGCGTGTTCCCCTCCCACGGGTCATCGCCGGCGGGCTCGCCGTTGATGAACGTCGCGATGACGTTGATCAGGAACGGGATCACGCTGACCGCGATCATGAAGGCACCGACCGTCGACATGAAGTTGAGGATCACCCAGTCGGGTCGATCGGCGTAATCGGCGATCCGGCGCGGCATGCCGAGCAATCCGAGCTCATGCATGGGGAAGAAGGCCAGGTTGAAGCCGATGAAGTGGATCCAGAAGTGGATCTTGCCGAGCGGCTCGTTGAGCTTGCGGCCGAACATCTTCGGGAACCAGTAATAGGTCGCCGCGAAGACGGCGAAGACCGATCCGCCGAAGAAGACGTAGTGCAGGTGCGCCACGACGAAGTAGGTGTCCTGCACGTGGAAGTCGATCGGCGGGCTGGCCAGCATGACGCCGCTGATCCCGCCGATGAGGAACATGCTGATGAACCCGAGCGCGAACAGCATCGCGCTCGAGAACACGAGCTTGCCGCGGTACAGCGTGCCGAGCCAGTTGAACATCTTGACGCCGGTCGGGATGCCGATGAGCGCCGTCATGAAGCTGAAGAACGGCAGGAACAGCGCGCCGCCGGTGGTGAACATGTGGTGCGCCCAGACGCTGAAGCTGAGCAGGCCGATGGCGATCGTGGCGAACACGAATGCCTTGTAGCCGAAGAGTGGCTTGCGGCTGAAGACCGGCAGCACCTCGCTCACCACGCCCATGCCGGGCAGGATGACGATGTAGACCTCCGGGTGGCCGAAGAACCAGAAGATGTGCTGCCACAGGATCGGGTTGCCGCCCACGGAGGGGTCGAAGAACGATCCACCGTAGTTGCGGTCGATGAAGAGCGCGATGAGCCCGGCAGTGAGGACCGGCGTCGCCAGCAGGATGAGCGTGGCCGTGACCAGGATGGTCCACACGAAGATCGGCATCCGGAACAGGGTCATCCCGGGCGCGCGCATCTTGAAGATCGTGGTGATGAAGTTCACGGCACCAAGGATCGAGGCGGTGCCGACCAGCGCCAGGCCGATGATCCACAGGTCGGTGCCGACGCCCTCGGCCCGGTTCGACAACGGCGCGTAGCTGGTCCAACCCTCCGCCGCCGCACCGCCGAACAGGTAGCCGCTGAAGATCAGGAGGCCGCCGAGCGGCAGCAGCCAGAAGCTCAGCGCGTTGATGCGTGGGAAGGCCATGTCGGGCGCACCGAGCTGGAGTGGCACGATGTAGTTCCCGAACCCGGACAGCACCGGGATGATGAACAGGAACAGCATGATCGTCCCGTGCATCGTGAACGCCTGGTTGTAGGTGTCCTGGTCGAGGAACTGCATCCCCGGCACGGCCAGCTCGCTGCGAACGACGAGGGCCAGGATCCCGGCCGCGAAGAAGAACAGGAAGCTGTTGACGATGTAGAGGATGCCGATCTTCTTGTGATCGACCGTTGTGAGCCAGTCGAGCACCCAGGCGCGTCGATAGCCGGCGGTGCGGGGTTCGAGGGTCGTGGTTGCCATTGCTACGCGCTCCGGTGCTACTCGGTCACGCTCAGATCACCCACCATGGCGGTCGGGTGCAGCGTGCAGATGAAGGTGTAGTCACCGGCCTCCATGGCCGGTACCTGGTACGTGATGCTCTCGCCCGGCGCGACGTCGTCGCCGTTGAACTGCGTCTCTACGACGCCAAAGTCGTGCGGGACGATGTCGTTGTTGGTGAACTCGACACAGAAGTCCTCGCCGGCAGGCACCTCGATCGAATCGGTGTCGAACTGGATGCTCTCGACCGCGGCCAGCTGGATGGTGGTCGAGCAGTCGCCCTCCGCGGGCGGCGGCGTGGCTCCACCCGACGCGATGAACTGCTCGAACGCGTCGCGCGACATCGCCTCGACACTGAAGGTCATGTCGGCGTGCGCGACGCCGCAGAACTCGGCGCACTGACCGGAGTAGGTGCCCTCCTCGCTGACGGTGAACTCGAGCTCGTTGGGAGTGCCGTTCTCGCCGACCGGGATCAGGTCGCGCTTGATGAGAAACTCTGGCACGTAGAACGAGTGGTTCACGTCGAGCGCGTTGAGCACGAGCCGTACCGGCTCACCGACCGGAACGGCCAGCACCGGCGGGTCCGTGGCGGTGCCGGTTATCGACGGCCCGTCCTCATAGCGGAAGGTCCACTGCCACTGGAAACCGTCCACGTGGATCGTCGTCGGGTTGTCGGCCTTCGCGTTGACCTCACCGAGCGTGATCATGCTGAAGCCGAAGAGCGTGAAGACGATGACGGTCGGGATGAGCGTCCAGATGACCTCCACCGTGTTGTTGCCATGCAGCTGCTCGGGCAGAACGTCATCTCCCGGCTTGCGCCGGTAGCGGAACACGGCATACAGGAGGAAGCCTTCGACGCCGATGAACACGATCGCCGCCAAAGCCAGCACGAGCAGGTAGAGGTTGAAGACATCCTTGGCCGCGTCCGTCTTCGGATCCGGTGGCAGCAGGCAGCCGGACAGCAGGCCGATGAGGAGGAGCGGTGCGCCGATTCGCACGATGGTGCGCAGCCGGCTGTGGGGCGCCTTTGGTTGCATCAACTCGTACTCGAGGCTCCTGAGACGACGTCGTTGAGGAGAGATGGGTCGGGCGCTCGCGCGCAGGCGGGCCGACCGCGGCACGCCATGCATTGTAGCGAAGGGCGCCGGCCCGGTGTCACCCGTGCCGGCGCCCTCGCCGAGTCGGACGGAGTGGAACCTCAGCCGCCGGTGACGTCCGGGCAGGCGGCCTCTTCACCGGGCAACAGCGGGCGTGCCAGCACGGTAAAGCGCCGGTCGCCGTCATCGGTCCATTGGGTGTTCTGGTTCGCCGCCTCGAGCTCCGTCAGCCAGGTCGCGGCGGCCTCGCCCTCGACCACCAGGCAGCGGGTGCCGTTCCCGAAGGTCGGCTGCTCCTCACCGACGGTCGCCGGATCGTCGTCGGTCGGCCACTCCCGCACCTGGCCGGGCAGGTCGAGATCGATGGGCTCGCCGGTCACGTCTCGCACGTACAGGCGGAAGGCTTCGGGCTGGAACGGCTGCCAGCCCTCGGCCTCCCAGCCATCGGCGGAGACGGAGGTGTCGATCGTCATCAGCGAGTCGCGCAGCTGGCTGAGCAGCCGGTGCGCCTCGAGCTCGCTGGCCGGCACGCCCTGGGGCATGTCCATCGACGGATCGAGCAGGCCGAGCGCGTAGACGCTCACCGTCACCTGGCGCCCATCGGCGTTGAGATGGAAGACGGTGTCGGTCGCGTCGGCGATCATCGCCTGCGCGCCCTTCAGCTCGAGATCCGATGTGAACAGGTTCGTTTGCTCGATGGCCTCGAGCACCTGCTGGATGCCGTCCTCGGTGAGCGTTCGCTCCTGGAGCGCCGGCAGCGCAGGTCCCGGGAACTCGAGGGTCTGCATGCCCTGCATGATCACGCGGCCGTCGCCGAGCATGACGAACGACGGCAGCCGCGTGGCGATCATGTCGACCATGGCGAAGCCGCCGACGTCCTCGATGACGAGCACCGGCTCATCGCCAGTGGGGTGCTCGATCGCCCTTTGCGATGGGGGCGACGCGGATGGAGCGCCAGACGACGAGCTGCCCGGCGCACCGCCGGGAGCCGCGCAGGCGGCAAGGACGAGGAGCGCGGCGATGCCCGGGATGATTCGTTTCATGCGCGCATGGACGCCATCGGCGGCGCGGCGGTTCCGTCGAATTCGGGCGAGAATGACGCCGATGCGTCGCCTCCTGCCGCCGGTGCTCATCGGCATTCATCTCCTGCTTCCGGCCCGCGTTCTGGCCCATGGCGCGGAGGCCCCCACGCCGAGCTTCCCATCGGTGCTGTTGGAGTGGCGGTTCGATCCGACGGCGATCGTGCCGCTGGTCCTGGTCGCGGCGCTCTACGCGTGGGCCGTGCGGCGCGTTGACGCCGCTCATCCGGGCAACCGGCATCCGGCGCATCGGACCTGGCTGTTCATGGCCGGGCTGGTCGCAATCGCCGTCGCGCTGACCTCGCCGATCGAGGCGTACGAGGGGCTGCTCTTCAGCGTCCACATGATCCAGCACATGCTGCTCGAGCTGGTCGCCGCCCCCCTGCTGCTCGCCGGCGCGCCGATCACCCTTGCGCTGCGCGTCTCGTCGCCTCGCGTGCGCCACGGCCTGCTGGCGGTGCTCCAGAGCCGCGTCGTGCACGTCATCTCGTTCCCGGTGATCGCCTGGGTGCTGTTCGCCGCGGTCAACTGGGGCTGGCACTTCAGCACGCTGTACGACGAAGCGCTCGAAAACGAGCTGCTTCACTACTTCCAGCACGCCACCTTCCTGGGCGCCGCGCTGCTCTTCTGGTGGCCGGCCATCGGCGCCGATCCGTCGCCGTGGCGCCTCCCCCACCCGATGCGCCTCTTCTATCTCTTCCTGGCCATGCCGCAGAACTCGTTCCTGGGCGTGGCGCTGCTCCAGACCTCGACCGTGCTCTATCCGCACTACGTGACCAATGGGCGAACGTGGGGCCCGTCGCCGCTCGAGGACCAACACCTCGGCGGGGTGCTGATGTGGGTCATGGGCGACATGGCATTCCTGGCCGGCATGGCGGTCGTGGTCGCGCTCTGGGTCCGCCACGAGGAGCGGCGGACGTCCCGACTCGACGCCCGGCTGGCTGCCGACCGCGCCGCACGGGGCGAAGAGGCCTGGACGCCGCGCCGTTCGTGACGTGGGTTACTTCTCGCGCCAACTAATCCGCTGCCGGGCGTATCGGCCACTTCTTGGCCGATTTGGCCCGCCGCCGGCAAGAACAGCCAGGCACGAGGCGCCATCTTGGCCCTTCTTGGTTCGCTCGTGGGCGTATCGGCCACGTCTTGGCCGATGTTCCCCGTGGCGGACTACA
>JAICRD010000117.1 GCA_025937535.1 Chloroflexota bacterium
AGCGGCTCGGAGGTCGTCCGCGAGCGCCACCAGGCGTGTCCGGAGCGCGACGTGGTAGTCGGTCCCCAACGCATAGCGCGCGATCCGACCCGCCGGCGTCGACGGGACGCCACCGAGCACCGGTGCGAGCACGCGGCGCAGGGCGTCCGCGTCCGGATCCCAGGCGGCGCGGTCGGCGCCGGCGTACGGCGCGGCGACCACGATGACCGAGCGCGCCGATGGGTCCTGGCGGCGGGGGTCGGTCGCGCGGGCGGGACGCTCGCCGCCCATCCACTCCATGCGCGCCATCCGGCCGGCCGCGACGCTCTCCTCCATCCGAGCGCGGTCGGCAGGCAGCGGATCGGCGGTGGTGACGCCGAGCAGCTCCAGGCCGTGGCGACGGGCGAGCTCGGCGACTCGCTCGCGCATCAGCCGTCGTGCCGGCGCAGGACGAACGGCGGCGGCTCGCCGGTCGGCGCGATCTCGGCCGGCGCCAGGGGCATCGCCACGCGCGGGATGCGAAAGCCGAACACGGAGCCGGTCGGCGCATCGCTGTTGGCCGCAACCCAGATGCGACCGCCGTGGGCATCGACGATGGCCCGGCTGATGTAGAGGCCCAGGCCCAGGCCGCCGAACCGGCGCCGTCCGGCGTCGTCATCGGCCTGGTAGAAGCGCTCGAACACGTTCTCGCGATGCTCGGCCGGGATCCCGATGCCGGTGTCGGCCACCCGCACCTCCACCTCACCGCCGCGACGCTCGGCGCTGACGGTGATCGGTCCGCCGTCCGGCGAGTACTTGATCGCGTTCTCGATCAGGTTGGTCAGGACCTGGTCGATCCGGTCGCGATCGGCATGCACCGGCATCGAGCCGGCGGCCGCGACCTCGATTCGACGGTCGGTGTGCTCGCGAGCGACCCGCGACACTGTCTCGCGCAGCTCTTCTGCCAGATCGAAGTCGATCGGCTCGATGCTCACGCCCCCGCGACGGTCGATGCGGCTCACGTCGAGCAGGTCGTCGACCAGGCGCCGCATGCGGCCGACCTGCGAGCGGATGACCCGCAGATGGGCCATCTCCTTCGTCTCGCCGGACAGGCCGCGCAGCCGACCCTCGAGCAGTTGCGAGTAGCCCTGGATGCTCGTCAGCGGCGTGCGCAGCTCGTGGCTGACGATCGACAGGAAGTCGTCCTTGATCCGCTGCGCCGCACGCTCGCGCGCCATGCGGTCCTGGAGGTCGGACCACAGCTGGGCGTTCTGGAGCGCGGGTCCAGCCCGTTCCGCCACCGCCTCCGCCAGATGCCCGATGCGCTCGTTCAAGGGCCGATCGCCACGCCCGGCGGTGGCGAGCACGCCGAGCAGGCGGCCGCCCGCGAGGATCGGCACCGCCAGGAGCCAGTCCATGCCAAGCTCGCGCATACCGTCCGGGTCGCCGGTGGCCACCTCGGTCGCATGACGCGCGGCGGCGGTCGCCGCGACCGAGCCGATCAACCCCTCGGCGAACCGCGGCTGGCGCGCATTCGCGTGCTTCTGCCACGCGTTGACCAGCTCCACATCAGGCCCGGCCGCCGCCTCGGGCACCAGTCGCCGCTCGGCATCGTCGACGACGAACACCACGGTCGCGCCGCCGAGGAGGGGCGCAGCACCGCGCGCGACCGCATGGAGCGTTGCGCGGCGGTCGAGCGACGCGCCGAAGTCCCGGCCAAGGCGGCTGAGCTGCTCGCGCTCCCGGATCTGCTCGCGCTCGTGCTCCTCCTCTGCGACCTGCTGGCGCAGGCGGGCGTTGTCGGTCGCCCGGCCGATGACGATGCGGCTGAACAAGCCCGCGACCACGCCGAACCCGACCAGGTAGCCGACGCGCACCGGCAGCAGGTCGAGGCGTGCGTCGTCGCCGGTACCGCCAACGATCACCACTGCGGCATACATGCCGCTCATGACCAGCGACGACCACAGCGACGCGCCGAGCCCGAAACGCAGCGCCGTCGCCAGGATCACGAGCCCGTAGAAGAGGTACATATCGACGGCATCGGCCGCGACATACACCGCGACGGTGACCGCCGCCATGTCGACCACCGTGCTGACGATCCCGACCTCGCGCGACGGGAATCGGCCGAGCAGCCACGGCACCAGCAGACTCCAGGCGGCGATGAGCGCCACCACGACGAGCAGGGCCGTGCGGCCGGGAAGCTCCGGCACGACGAACGCCAGCAGCAGCGCGCCGACGACGGCCATCCCAAGGCGCACCGCCGCCAGCTGGCGCTCCTGGGCGCGCATCTGTTGCTCGAGGTGACGCTCGAGCTCGACTGGACCGTCGCGAGCAGGTTCCATGCGCAGCGATGCACTCTAGCATCGGCGCCGGGCGCTTCCGTACACTCGGTCGCGTCGCAGGCTGATGCAACTCGGCCGCGCTGGGGCGCGTCTACCCGTGACTTCCGAGGCGCCGACCCATCCCGAGAGGACGATGACCAACCGCACCGCCGTGAACCGAGCCGGCCGCGTGGCCACGTTGCTCGCCGCCGTCTTCGTCGCGTTCGGCGCCATGCCGGTGCACGCCGCGTCCTCCGTGCAGATCGATGCCCGCGCGCTCGTCGGTGGCCGGTACGCCATCGGTGGCTGGTTGGCCCTCTCGGTCACCCTCGTCAACGACGGTGCTCCCACCGAGGGCAGCCTCAGCGCGGTGACCACGCTCTCAACGGTGGAGCGCCACGTCGAGATGCCGGCGGGCGCCCGAAAGGCCGTCAGCCTGTATGTCCAGCCCGATGCGTTCGCACGAAGCATTGAGGTCACGTACACGGAGCCGAACGGCAGCGTGAAGGCGGTCGCCGACATCGGCGTGTTCGAGATGTCCGGCGACCAGTACGCGACCGTCGGCGACACCACCGGCACCCTGCGTCCGCAGATCATCGGCGCAGTGCAGATCGGCACGCCGGAGCCGATCAGCCTGAGCGCGGCAGACATCCCCGAGCGACCGGAGCCGATGGCGGGCATCACCTCGATCGTGTGGGCGGGCGACAGCGCGGCACTGAGCGAGGCCCAGCGTCGGAGCCTCGAGCGCTGGGTCGCCGACGGCGGCCAGCTGGTCGTGCTGGGCGGGCCCGACTGGCAGGCGCGGACCGCCGGGGTCGCGGAGACGCTGCCGCTCGAAGGTCTCGCCGCGACCGACGCCGTACCCCAGGCCGCCCTGGCCAACTGGGCGGGTGCCGACGAACCTGCGGTCGCGGACGCCACCGTCTCGACTGGCACGCTCCGCGACGACGCGACCGCGCTGGTGCGCGCCCCGGACGGCACGATCCTCGCCTCGATGCGGCCCCTCGGTGCGGGCCGCGTCGTCTTCATCGGCACCGACCTCGCCACCGACGAGCATCGCGGCTGGGTCGGCGCGCCCGCCCTCTGGGGCCGCGTGCTCCCCGGCGCCATGGTGCTCGACCCGTTCGGCGGCGGCTTCCCGCGCTCTCAGGAGGTCGACACGGCCTTTGTCCAGGCGCTCAACACGCTGCCCGCGCTGGATGTCCCGCCCGCCGAGCTGCTGCTCGCCGTGATCGTCGCCTACATCCTTCTCATCGGACCGATGAGCTACCTCGTCCTTCGGCGGCTCGATCGCCGCGAGCTGGCCTGGGTCACCGCCCCGATCCTGGTCCTCGTCTTCAGCGCGTCCTCGTTCGGGATCGGGCGCTCCCTGAAGGGCAGCGACGTGATCGTCAACCAGATCTCGCTCGTTCGGTCCACCACGGCGGGCACCGCGGCCAGCGTCGAGACCTACGCCGGCGTCTATTCGCCCGACCGCGCCGCGTACGACGTGCGCGTCGACGCCGATGCCCTCATGGGACGCGTCGGAGCCTCACAGGATCCCTCGTTGGTTCCGGCGGCGTCGGGCGTCGTGGTCGAGGAGGGCGATCCGGCCCGCCTGCGCGGGCTGTCGGTGGGCGTCTTCGGCTTCGAGGGCGTGCGCGCCACCGCCGTCGTGGACCACCAGCCCGCGCTGTCGGTGACCTGGTCCACGCGGGACGGCCAGTCGGTCGGCACCGTGACGAACGAGGGAGAGACGCCGATGAGCGACGTGGCGTGGATCAGCTCCGGCGGCGGCGTGATGATCGGGGATCTCGAACCGGGTGACAGCAAGCAGTTCACGCCAGCGAGCCTGAATATCAACGGCTCCGCCGCGTCCGATCAGGTCTACGGGTTCGGAGGCTTCGACGCGTCCAGCGAGGAGCAACGCCAGATCGAGATGCGGCGCCAGGTCATCAACGCCCTGGTCGGATACGGCAACGTGGCGCCGGCGGGCTTCGTCTTTGGCGGCGGTGGCCGTGGCCCGTTCGTCATCGGCTGGGGGGCAGGCGAAGGGCCCATGCCTGTCACGGTCGACGGCCGCGAGGCACAGCGCTACGGGACCACCGTCGAGGTCGTCGCCGCCCGACCCACGATCGGCACCGGCGAGGTGACCGTTCAGCCGCATCAGATGGTCGTCAGCATCGCCGGAGCCGACGGTGACGTGACGGTGGTGGCTCCCGGCACGATCTCGATCGGGACCGGCTCGGCGACCTTCGCGGTCGCGCTTCCGCTCGAGGCCAGTGGCCTCGTCGCCGGCGACGTGGAGATCGTCGTCGCGTCCGACGTCGCCTCGGCCGTGAACGATCCGGGCGGTGGCGGGTTCTGGCCCGATGGCTACAGCGTCGAGCTGCGCGACCCGGCGAGCGGCGAATGGCTCGAGCTCGGACACATCGACGTCACCCGCCGGTTCCAGCTCGATGAGCCGTCCCAGGCCCTGTCCGCCACCGGGCGGATCGAGGTCCGCATCAGCGGCACCGTCGACGCCAACTTCGGTCCGCCCACCCTGTTCGTCAGCGCGCGGGTCACCGGAGTGCTGGACCGATGATGTCGGTGCCGGTGGTCGAGACGCGCGGCCTGGTCAAGCGCTACGGCGACCAGGTCGCCGTGGCGGGCGTCGACCTGCGCGTCGGTCCCGGCGAGATCTACGGCCTGGTCGGACCGAACGGCGCGGGCAAGACGACCACGATGAGGATCCTCGCCACGCTGCTTGCCCCAACCGCGGGCGAGGCATTCGTGGCCGGCATCCCGATCGACGCCGATCCGATCGAGGTCCGTCGCCGCATCGGCTACATGCCCGACTTCTACGGCGTCTACGACGACTTGCGGGTCTGGGAGTACCTCGACTTCTTCGGCCGCTGCTACGGCGTCCCGGCCAACCGACGCCCGACGATGATCGGCGAGCTGCTCGAGATCGTCGGCCTCGGCGACAAGCGCGACGCCTACGTCGAGAGCCTCTCGCGCGGCATGCGCCAGCGGCTGTGCCTGGCCCACACGCTCGTGCACGATCCGGTGCTGCTCATCCTCGACGAGCCAGCCTCCGGGCTCGACCCGCGCGCTCGCGTGGAGATGCGCGAGATCCTGCGTGAGCTGCGGAGCATGGGCAAGACGATCCTCGTCAGCAGCCACATCCTTCCGGAGCTCGGCGAGATGTGCACCGGCGTGGCGATCATCGATCGCGGTGAGGTGCTGCGTGCCGGGACGATCGACGAGATCGAACGCTCGCTGCGCGCGGCGGCACTGATCCAGGTCGAGATCCTCGGCGGCGACGAGGCGGTCACTGCGGCGACCACCTGGCTGGCCGGCCGCGACGCGGTCGGCGAGGTGATCCGCGTCGATGAGGCGGCCGACGGGCCCGCCCGGCTGGAGATCCCCTTCGGCGGCGACGACGAGGCGCAGGCCGATCTTCTGCGCGCCATGGTCGAAGCGGGCCACCGCGTCGCCGGCTTCAGCCAGGCGACCACCGATCTGGAGGAGATCTTCCTGCGCGTCACGGGCCAGGCGCGAGACGAGGTGGAGGCGTGAGCGCAACCCGCACGACGTTCGGGTCCGGTCGACGCTCGGCGGTGCGCGAGTTCGGTTCGGCCGTGCTCACGATCATGACCAAGGAGCTTCGCTCGCGGATGCGCGGCCGCCGAGCCTTCATCATCCTGACCGCGTATCTCGGCGTGCTCGCGTTGATCACCTACGGCGTGTACGTCACCGTCGCTCCGTTCGTGCTCGAGAACGCCGGACAGGTCGGCCAGGGGACGAGCCAGGCGAACGCGTCGCGCAGCATCGGCCAGTGGATCTTCTCGGTCCTGTCGATCTTCCAGATCATCCTGGTCTCGATGATGGCGCCCGCCTTCACCGCGGGCCAGATCAGCCTCGAGCGCGAGAAGCAGACACTGGACCTGCTGATCAGCACGCCGATGCGCCCCGGCGCGATCGTCATCGGCAAGCTGGTGACCGCGCTCGCGTTCGTCGTGCTCATGATCGTGGCCGCGATCCCGATCACGGCCATCGTCCTGATGTACGGCGGCGCGTCGGTGGGCGACATCGTGCGACAGCAGATCCTGCTGCTGTCGGTGGCCATCGGCTTCGGCGCCATCGGGCTTTTCGCCTCGGCGCTGATGCGACGGACGCAGGCGGCGACCGTCGTCGCCTACGGCACCGTGCTGGCCCTGACGCTCGGGACGGCGATGACCTACACCTTCTGGACCGAGCTCGCAACGCGCGACCAGGGCTTCGTCGTCGGCGCGCGACCGGCCGCGCCGGAGCAGCTGCGCTGGGTCAACCCGATGATCGGGATGCTCGACATCGTTGCGGGCGTGGAGATCGATGGACCGACCCGCTTC
>JAICRD010000223.1 GCA_025937535.1 Chloroflexota bacterium
CGACTGGAACGGCTGGGTGATCAACATCGTGGACGATCCAGCCTGCCCGGACGCGCGCGGCACGTATCACGCGCATGGCGAGGGCGACGAGGACCTCAGCTTCGTGAAGATCATCGACACGTGCCTGGACGGCGAACGCGCTGCCGATCTCGAGACCGGCATCTGGGAACGGGTGCCCTAGCCGCCCTTGCCCTCGGGCCAGCGCTCGGCGTAGACCGTCTCGGATCGCGGCAATCGCGCCTCTCCACGGGGCGACTTCGCCTGTCGTCCCTGGGCACTGGCATGGCCGATGGCGATCACCGTCCGAACGAACCGGTCGTCCGGAAGATGCAGGATCTCGGAGACCGCAGCGCGCGTGTCGGCATTGATCCAGGCGATGCCGGCCGAAAGGCCGAGCATGTCGGCCGCGACGAGCATCCGCTCGGCAGCGCGACCCTCGTCGTAGGCCTGGCCGATCTTCGAGGGCGGGTCGGTGGACATGACGATGGCGATTGCCGCCGCGGCGCTCGTCAGCGATCGCGTGTTCGGTATCCCAGCCTCGGCAATGGCACGCACCGTCCCTGGCTCGCGCAGTGTGATGAAGCGCCACGGCTGCTTGTTCTGGCTTGACCCCGACCAGCGGGCCGCATCGGCGATGGCGTTCACCTCCTCCGCCGTGACCGGCTCCGGTGTGAACTGCCGCGTCTGCCGCACGCGCAGGAGCGGCTTCACTGCGTCGCGCGGTCTGAGGGTCTGTGCCATGCCACAAGCCTAGACGCAGACGGCATACCATGCCGTATGAAGGGCGAGGCCTGGCCGAATCCTCGGAAGCGATCAAGGCCCGCTTTGAACGGACAGCGCTGACTACTGCGTCGTGCGGCGGTTGTACAGCCACAGCCCGAGTGGGAAGGCCACGGCCAGGATTCCGACGCACCACAGCGTCGCCGATAGCTCGGCGCTGTAGATGTCTATCCCAAGCGTCAGGTCGCGGACCTCGTTCATGACCAGGGTCATCGGCTGACGGTCGGCGAACCAGGCGAGCCAGTCGGGCATCGAGCCCGTCGGCACGAAGGCGCTGCTCACGAAGGTGAGCGGGAAGACGACGGCGAAGATGATGCCCTGCAGGGCTTCCGGTGTCCGCACCAGCGCACCAGCCGCGACCCCCACCCAGGACAGCGCGAAGCCGAAGAGCAGCATCAGGCCGATTGCGGCCGCGTTGCCCGCTATGCCGCCCTCGGGCCGGAAGCCGACGAGCATGCCGACGATCCACATGATCGCGATGGCCAGCATCGCGCGCAGCAGATCGGTCAGGGTGCGGCCAGTGAGCACGGCCGACTGCGACATCGGCAGCGAGCGGAAGCGGTCGATCATGCCCTTCTGGAGGTCGTTCGCCAGCAGCACCGAGGTGTAGATCCCGGCGAACGCGATGGTCTGGACGAAGATGCCGGCCATCATGTAGTTGATGTAGTCCTGCTCCTCGCCGCCCTGCGCGCCGACGATCCCGCCGATGGCGCCGCCGAACACGAAATTGAAGAGGAGCACGAACATGATCGGGCTGAGCGTCACGTCCAGCAGCAGCTCGGGCGTTCGCTTGATGTGAATCAGGTTGCGCAGCACCATCTCCCACGAGTCGTGCAGCCACCCGCCGAAGCTCCTCATGCCTTCACCTCCTCGAGCGACTCGGCCTCCTCGGCCGGCCGGCCGGTCAGCGCCAGGAACACCTCGTCCAGGGTGGGGCGCCGGAAGCCGATGTCGTCGACGTTCACCCCGGCCGCGTCGAGCTCGCGGATGGCACGGGTGAGGACCCCGTCGTGCGACGAGACCGCGATGCTCGCGTGACGTGTCTCCGTGTCGACGTGTGCGTGGCCCTCGCCCAGCGCCTCGAGCACGCGAGCCGCGGCACCGAGGTACTCGCTATCGCTGATGGTGATCTCCAGCCGCTCGCCGGCGACCTGCTGCTTGAGCTCGAGCGCGGTGCCGCGGGCGATGGCGCGCCCGCGATCGATGACCACGATGTCGTCGGCCAGGCGGTCGGCCTCCTCGAGGTACTGGGTCGTCATCAGCACCGTCGTGCCTCCCCGAGCCAGCCCGCCGATGAGATCCCACATCGCCAGCCGGCCCTTCGGGTCGAGGCCGGTCGTCGGCTCGTCGAGGAAGACGACCGGAGGCTGGGCCATGAGCGCCGCGCCGAGGTCGAGGCGGCGGCGCATCCCGCCCGAATAGGTCTTCACTGTTCGATCGGCGGCGTCATTCAGCTCAAATCGCTCGAGCAGCTCGTCCGCGCGCCGCCTGGCCGTGGCGGCGTCCAGCCGGTAGAGGCGACCGATCATGCCGAGGTTCTCGCGGCCGGTCAGCAACTCGTCGAGCGCGGCGTACTGTCCCGCCACGCCGATCTGCGACCGCACGCGGTCCGGGTGCCGCAGGACGTCGATGCCCGCGACGGTGGCGCTGCCGCTGTCGGGTCGGGTGAGCGTGGTCAGGACCCGCACGGCCGTCGTCTTGCCGGCGCCGTTCGGCCCGAGCATGCCGAGGATCTTTCCCTCGGCGACGTCGAAGTCGAGTCCCGCGAGGGCATGGGTATCGCCGAATGACTTGTGGAGGCCCACGGCCTCGATCATGGTTCCGGGCATGCTCGGTCCAGGCTGCGTGATCTGCTGGTGGTAGGACGCCGGGGACGCGAAATAGTAATCGGTCCGAGGCAGTCGCGTGGTGCCGTACGATTCCGGCATGCCGCGCATTGCCGTCGTGTTCACCGGCGGGACCATCTCAATGCGTTCGTCCGGCGCCGGCAACGTTCCCTCGTTGCGCGCGACTGACCTGCTTGCCTCCGTGTCCGGGCTGGATGCCATCGCCGACGTCGAGCCGATCGACTGGGGGCTCGTGCCGGCATCGCATCTGAGCTTCGACCAGGTGCTCGAGATCGGGCGCGTCCTCGCGGATCAGCTCGCGCGTCCGGACGTCGACGGCGCGGTGGTGGTTCAGGGCACCGACGTCATCGAGGAGACCGCCTTCGCCTGGGACCTGCTGCCGCTGCCGGCAAAGCCGGTCGTCGTGGTGGGTGCCATGCGATCGGCCTCGCAGGAGGCATACGACGGCCCAGAGAACCTCCGCATCGCGGTCGCCGTCGCGGCGGAGCCGTCGATGGCGGACCAGGGCGTGGTGGTTGCCATGGCGGGCGAGATCCACGGAGCCGATGACGTCCGCAAGACCCACACGCACGCCTGCGCCACCGTCCC
>JAICRD010000010.1 GCA_025937535.1 Chloroflexota bacterium
CAGACCGCCGGCGTGTCGCTGACCGCGCAGCAACCGCTGAACAACCTCACCCGCGTTGCCATCCAGGCGCTGGCCGGCGTCCTGGGCGGGACGCAGAGCCTCCATACCGATGCGTACGACGAGGCGTGGGCCGTCCCGTCGGAAGATGCCGCGCTGCTCGCACTGCGACAGCAGCAGGTCATCGCCGAGGAATCCGGTGCGGCGAACACGGTCGATCCGCTGGCCGGCTCCTACTTCGTCGAGACGCTCACCAACCAGACCGAGCAGCGCGCCTGGGACTACATCCGCCAAATCGACGACATGGGCGGCATGGTCAAGGCGCTCGAGGCGGGCTACCCACAGGCCGAGATCGCTGATGCCGCCTACGAGCAGCAGCGCGAGCTCGAGGCGCACGAGCGCGAGATCGTGGGCGTCACGAAGTACGCCGATCCCAACGAGGAGTTGCGCATCCCGCTGCTGGAGATCTCGCCTGAGCAGGAGCGGCGCCACCTGGATCGCCTGGCCCGCGTCCGCGCCGAGCGGGATGCATCAGCCCACGCGGCCGCCATGCGCCGCCTCGAGGACGAGGCCCGCCGCGGTGACGTGAACCTCATGCCCGCCATCGTCGCCGCCGTCGAGGCATACGCCACCATCGGCGAGATGTGCGGCGTCCTGCGCCGTGTCTACGGCGAGTACAAGGAGCCGCTCGCAGTCTGATCCATTCGCGGCGGCAACAAGAGAGCCGCCGGTTGCCCGGCGGCTCTCCGTTGTCGGATGACGGTTGATGGTCAATCCATCGAGAAGAAGGTGACCACGTCCGACCCGGCGTAGCCGATCACGCCGAAGTAGCGCTTCGTCGTGTCGAGGCCGGTCCACGCTGCCGTGATGGTCGACGCCTCGCCCAGTACGGCCGGGGCTGGCACCGGATCTGGCGTCAACGCCAGGTTGTTGAGGTCTGCCGCTCCGAGCACGAAGCTCGAGAACAGGTAGCTCGTCGTCCCGCCCGGCGTGGTGAACCCATTCGCGAACACGTGATACGTGCCCTCGGCGGGGTCACGCAGGGTGACCTGTTCATCGGCCGCTCCGCTCGCGGAGAGGTCGACGAAGACGAGGTCGTCCCCGTCCTCGACGTAGACGAACAGGTCGAGATCGGCAGTGTCGTCGTCGGAGTCGAGATCGAAGCGCGCCGCCGCGGTGCCCGCGGGAACATTGACGACGTACTCCTTCGTATCGGCATCCGCGACCGGGTCGTTGATGTCGTAGTCACC
Source organism: Chloroflexota bacterium (assembly GCA_025937535.1). Classification (GTDB taxonomy): domain Bacteria; phylum Chloroflexota; class Limnocylindria; order QHBO01; family QHBO01; genus JACDBZ01. The sequence goes on from JAICRD010000010.1 coordinate 1,248, forward strand.
CGACACCACGCTGTCGGCCGTCGGAGTCACACCCAGGAGGCCGGACACTGACAGGTCGAGCGGCGCCAGGCTGCCCAGGGTGATATCGAACGTGGTCGAGCCCGCGGCGGACACACCGTCGACGTGGACCTCCGATGGCGCGCTGACGACGACGGGCTGGACCGCGACGGTGCTGCGCACCGCGTGACCCCCGCCCGTCCAGGTCAGTGAACCGATCGCCCACTCGCCGAGTGGCGCATCGGCATGGTTGAAGGTGACCGTGAAGGTCTGTTCCGCGCCAGGGGCAAGCGTGAAGCTGCTCGGCGTGACGACCGCGTCGATGCCAGGCACGTTGATCGTGGCCGCGTAGGTCGTCGCGCCGTCCGAGACGTTCTTGACGCGCCGCGTGACCGTCTCGGTGCCGGCCATCTTGCCGACCGAGATCGACGCCTGGTTGAGGTTCGAGGCCGTGACCACGGGAACCGTGTCGAACGGAGGCGCGAAGTTCACGCCGAGGCTTCGCATGAAGCCGCGGTACTCGTTCGCCGTCGTCGGATATACGAGACCCGGATCTGCGGCGGCGTTGGGGTTGACGAAGCCCGAGCCCTGGGCGAACGGATCATCGCCGAAGGAGACGGTGTCGGTCGCCGTCGTCATGAGCGCCGACTTGATCTCCGATGGCAGCCACGTCGGATGGAGCGCCTTCATCAGCGCGCCGATTCCGGCGATGTGCGGCGAGGCCATCGACGTGCCGGAGATGAGGTCCCAATCCCGTCCGAAGTGGAACGGCGGAGCCACGGCCGCGATGATGTCGACGCCGGGCGCAGCGATGTCGGGCTTGAGGAAGTCGCCGTCGGTGGAAACCGATGGGCCGCGAGACGAGAACGCCGCTACGTCTGGCACCTGCGGTGCCGCTGCCAGCTCGGCCGCGGTCAGCGGCACGATCTTGGCGGTGGCGGCCGCACCGGCCGCCTCGATGTAGGCGAGGATTGCCGCCCGCGCGACCTCGTCCACGTGGACGGACGGGATCGGGTGGTAGTCACCGTTCAGCGAGTTCGGCGAGACGTTGGTCATGACCATGCCGGCGCCGCCGGCGCGCTGCACCTCGAAGCTCTTGGCGATCCGATCGAAGACGCCGCGATCGCACTGCACGACCTTGCCGGCCGCCTTGGCCGGATCAAGCGTTCCGGGTCCACACAACGCTGCGTCTTCCGCGTCAGCGCCGGCCAGCGCAACGCTGGCCGCGGTAACGAACGCGGTGGGTGTGGGGAGTGACGGGGTCGTGGACGCGCCGACGTAGCGAGCGCCGTTGCCGAGCTCCACGGCCTGGAAGGCACGGCGCACCGTGGTCGCCGCGGTGGTCGTCAGCCACGGCGATGGATGGTCGAAGGTGCTCGCGCCGGGACCGCTGTTCCCCGCCGAGGTGGCGACGAACACGCCCGCGTTCGACGCACCGCGGAATGCCTGCTCGACGGAGTCGAGCACATCGGACTCGGACGAGCCGCCGATCGAGTAGTTGATGACGTCGACGCCATCGGCGACGGCCTGGTTGATGGCCGCGACGCTGTCAGAATTGAAGCAGCCCGGATTGACGCCCGGCTTCCCCTCCCAGCAGACCTTGTACATGGCGACCTTCGCCCCCGGGGCCATTCCCGACAGGGTCCCGTCCTCGAACTGCACGCCATCGATGGCGACGCCGGAGACCATGTTGCCAGCGGCCGTGGAGGACGTGTGGGTGCCATGCCCGTCGCCGTCGCGCGGCGAGAGGTAATCGGCCTTGGAAATGTTGTGCTTGTTGAAGCCCGCCACGAAATAGCGGGCGCCGATGAGCTTGTCGTTGCAGTCCTTCTTCGAGAAGAGCTCGCCCGCCTGGCACGTGCCACGCCAGTCGGAGGGCACGGGGATGCCCGTTCCACCGGCAAACGATCGGCTCTCGGGCCAGATTCCCGTGTCCAGCACGCCGACGACGATGCCGGCACCAGCGCGAGCAGGCTCGGTGCCCGCGAGCTGGGACCACAGGCCGCCCGGCGCGGTGAGTCCGAGGAACTCAGGGGTGCTCGTCGTGGCGGGCTGGGCCAGGGCGTCCTTCTCCAGGGCCACGACGCCTGGCTTGGCCGCCAGCTGGGCGGCCTGTGCCGCGGTGAGCTCGACCGCGACGCCGTTGTTCGCGATCGTGTAGTCGTAGAGCTTGGCGGCCCCGACCTCTGCCAACGCCTTGTCGTGCTTGGCGGCGAGATGTTGCTGCCATCGCTGAACGGCCGGGGAGCTGGGATCGAGCTTTGCACCTGGGTGCGGCCGGGTGGCGGCGAAGCCAGCCTCGTAGCCGTCGTAGCTTGCGACGGGCTCGTCGGCGAAGGTCACGATGTAGCGACCGGCGTCGAACCGATCGGTCGCGCCCTGCCGCGCCTGGGTGACGGACACGCCGAGCATCGACGTGAGCAGCGCGGCAAGAACGACCAGTACGGAAACCCGTCTCATGGGGTGGAGCCTCCCTCTGCATGGCGCAATCGAATGGGGCGTGATGCCGCTGCACGGGCGGGCATTAGGTGCCCGGGAGATCCCGGCTCGGACTGGGATTCGGCGACGAAGCGTACGCGGGCGGTCGCCGCATCGTCAACGGCCTGCGACCGCCCCGATGACTCTCCGCGAGATTTCGTGGTGCGCCGATGCGCCGGAGCCTACGGCGACTCCAGCTCGACATCCGTCGCGATGAAGATCGGCCCAATTTGACAGATGGATGACCGATCACTCCCGACGGTGCCTCGGATCGTGAGCGCTTCGCCGGCGCGCACGACCTGGCCGTCATCGGTTCGCAGCTCGCGCTTGGGCATATCGAGCATCCAGCCCTCGGGATAGACGACTTCGTAACGGGTGCCATCGGCAGCCTCCACGAAGGCGCATCCGCCCTCGATGTCGTCGAACGCCAGGATGCCGGAAATCGTGCTCGAGACGGGCGATAGCGATTTTTCGGCACCGGTTGCCGAGGGAAGCGTGAAGTCGTCACTCATGGCGGGCGTTGGCTGATCGGGGCCGGATGATTGCAGCTCATCTCCGACGCTGCACGCGCTGATGACGACAACTCCGATTGCCGCCAACAATGCCAACCCGCTCGTACGCAGCATGCGACGAGTGTAGGCGCCTCGCCGGAGCGACAAATCGATCCGCGGTGCGCTCGGGCGGGGGCGATGCGACGCGGTCCGCCGGCCCCGGCCGGGAACCCGGGCCGGCGGACGCAGGGCACGCACTCCGCGCCGCATTCCCCGCTTCGGCTCATCTTGCACACCGCCGATTACCAGCCGCTTACTGGACCAGGACTGGTCGGAGAGCGGCTCGGCGCCGCTCTCCACATCGATCAGCGGAGCTCGGGAAGCAGCTCGTCGAGGCGATCCCACGTCTCGATCGCGCCGGCGGTCATGCCGGTGGCGAGGGCGGCCTCGATCGCCTCCTCCGAGCCCATGTGGCCGACGGCCCGCATCTTCGTGCGACCATCGCCGAGATCCTCGAGGGTCAGCGTTTCCGGCCCGCCCTGCGGCCCGACGCCGGGGACATCGAACATGAACGTCCACTTGATGCGCTCCGGCTCGATGACCTCGAGGTACTCGCCGTAGAAGGCGAACTCGTTGCCCGACTCGTCGGTGCTCACCCAGCGCCACTTCCCTCCGGGACGGAGGTCGAGGTCGACGACGCGGGTGGTATGCCCGCGCGGTCCCCACCAGCGAGGAATGAGGTCGGCATCGGTGTTGGCGCGCCAGACGAGCTCGCGCGGCGCGTCGAAGATCCGTTCATACGTGAGGTCGCCGCCTTCCGAGTAGATCGTGGTGGTGACGGTGCTGCCTCGGTCAATCCTGGTCGCGGTCATCATCGGTTCCCTTCTGGTTCTCCTGGTTGGACTGGACGTCGCGCAGGAACTGGTCGAGCCGTTCGAAGCGCTCCTCCCAGTGCGGTCGGTACTGTCCGACCCACTCGGCCACGTCCCGCAACGGTCCTGCGGTCAGCCGCCGCGGTCGCCACTGCGCCTGCCGGCCGCGCTCGATGAGCCCGGCGCGCTCCAGGACACGAAGGTGCTTGCTGATCGCTGGCTGGCTGATCTCGAACGGGGTGGCCAGCTCGGTCACGGACGCCTCCCCGCGCGACAGGCGCGCAAGAATCGCGCGCCTGGTGGGATCGGCGAGCGCGGCGAAGGTGACGCTGAGCGAATCGGTCGGCCTGTCCATTTCCGACACGTTATATAACCGTTCGGATATGTCTGTCAAGAACGGATATGCTCAACCGCGATGAAGCTGCACCTGGTCGACGCCACCTTCGAGCTCTTCCGCGCCTACTACTCGCGTCCGCCACGTCGCGCGCCAGACGGGCGGCCCGTCAACGCGGTCCAGGGGCTGATCGACTCGATGCTCTCGCTCCTCCGTGAGCCCGACCTCACCCACATCGGCGCGGCGACCGATTACGTCATCGAGTCGTGGCGCAACGACCTCTACCCCGGCTACAAGACCAGCGCCGGCATGGATCCCGATCTGCTGGCCCAGTTTCGCGATGCGGAGCGAGCACTCGTCGCGCTGGGCATCAAGACCTGGCCGATGGTCCCCGACGAGGCCGATGACGCCATCGCCACCGCGGTCGCTCGTTTCGGCGACGACCTGCGCCTCGAGCAGATCGTGGTCTGCTCGGTCGACAAGGACCTCTCGCAGCTCGTCGACGGCGAACGGATCGTGCTGCGCGATCGGATGCGGCGCATCACGTACGACGAGGCGGGCGTCATCGAGAAGTTCGGCGTACCGCCGGAGTCGATTCCCGACTACCTCGCCCTGGTCGGCGACTCAAGCGACGGCTACCCAGGGTTGCCTGGCTGGGGAGCCAAGAGCGCCGGCGCGGTGCTCTCGAAGTTCCGGCACATCGACGCCATCCCACCGTCGGCGCTCGACTGGGAGCTCGACATCCGCAACGCGAGCCGCCTGGCGGCGACGCTCGAGGAACGGCGGGACGAGGCGCTCCTGTATCGGACCCTGGCGACCCTGAACCGCGACTCCGACCTGGGCGAGACGACCCGGACGCTCGACGACCTCGAGTGGCACGGCGTGCCGCGCGCGTCCTTCATCGGCCTGTGCGACGAGCTGGGCTTCGACACCGTCCGCGAGCGGGTGCACCGCTGGGCGGATTAGGCCCTTTCGCGGTTCGGACCTGCGTGACTTGAAATCTGCGCGCCCACGAGCGCGTTATCCGGCCCTTGCGCCCGGGGCTGCGCAGATTTGAGCGTGGACCGCCCCTGAAGCCGGCCGATCCATCGGATAACCGCTCCTCCAGCGCGCAATTTTCACGTCGCGGCTCACCGACTGGAACGCTGCGCAATCCCGCGACCAAACCTTTATGTCGCCGATGGCGGCTGCAGGGCACGCGTGACCATGGCGGTACTTTCGGTGGGGTGCGGTGCGGTAGCGGCGCCGATACCGTGCTGGCTCCATGCATCGACTTCGCCTGGCGTGCCCGCTTGCCTTCGTCCTGCTGGCCGCGCTCCTTACCCCGTTGAGCTCACCGTCTCCCACGTCTGCAGCTGGTGAGTGCGGCTCGTACTCTTCGGAGACGGCCCCGCCACCCACCATCCGGGTCTTCCGCACCGCGACCGGCGCCGTCGACACCGTCGACTTCCGCACCTACGTCAAGAACGTGCTCAGCCGCGAGTGGATCAGCTCCTGGACCACCGAGTCGCTGCGCTCGGGCGCGCTGGCGGTCAAGAACTACGCCTGGTACCAGGTGCTCCACTGGCGCGGCTACGTCAACGCGGCCGGGCAGTGCTTCGACGTGTTCGACTCGACCCGCGACCAGCACTACGACCCGTCGCGGCCGACGTACGCGACGATGGCCGCGGCCGTCGACGCGACCTGGGGCACGCTGGCCCAGAAGGGCGGCCGCATCTTCGCCACCTACTACAACGCCGGGCAGCCGTACGAGGCCTGCGGCGCGAACGCCAATGGCTGGCAGATGTTCCAGTGGGGCACGCAGGGCTGCGGGCTGATCGGCAAGACGGCGGCGGAGATCATGGCCATCTACTACCCGGGCGTCGTCGTCAGCGCCGCGCCACCGGCGGCAACGCCCGCCCCGTCGCCAACGCCCACGCCGATCACGACGCCGGTTCCCACCCCGGTCCCGACGCCGGCGCCACCCCCGGCGCCCGGAGCGTCGCCGACGCCACCGGCCACGCCGGCCCCGACACCGACGCCGACACCGGCCCCCACGCCGACGCCGCAGCCGATCGTGACTCCGCCGCCGCAGATGCCGGGTGGCGGACAGGTTGGCCTGGCCGCGCCGCCTCCGCCACCGCCTCCCGACCCGGAGCCTGTCGTCGTGACGGCCGCCGACGCCAGCGAGGTGAAGGCGGCGGCGATCGAGGAGGCGCCGCCCGCCACCCTGCCGGGGACGCACCGCGTCGTCGAGTTCGAGCACCGCGTCGACCTCGCCGCAGCACGGGCGAGCGCGCGGATGGCCGCGCAGCCCGCGGTCCCAACCTACTGGCTCGTCGCACGAGCGGCGATGAAGCAGCTGGTGGCCGAGCTCCTGGAGCGGTGGTCAGTCCCGATGCTGCTCGGCTGGGAGCAGGCGCCCGACGATCAGCTCGGCCGCGGCAACGTCCTGGATCGCCAGGCCCACGGACTTGAAAACGGTGATGGCGTTTGGATCGCGACCGTCGGCCCAGTCGCGCCCGACGCTGCCGATTTCGACCAGGTCCTGTTCCGCCGCTGATCCCTGCTCGAACGCGGCGACCAGGTCGCCGGCCTCCTCCATCGCCGCCGAGCGCGAGTCGACCGCAACGAGCGAGGCGATGCCGAACAAGGCCGGCGGCAGCTCCACCATCCCGAGGGTGAAGGCCCCGACGCCGTTGACGTGCGTGCCCGGCCTCAGCCAGGTGGCCTCGAACACCGGCGTCGACGACGTCGTCGCGCAGGCCACCACATCGGCCTCGCGCACGGCTTCCTCGGCGGTGGCGGCGGCGCGGACCTCGATCCCAACCGTCTCGGCCATGCGTGACGCGAAGGCCTCGCGCGCGTCCGGCGTTCGAGCGTGGACGAGGACCCGCTCGATCGGGCGCGCGGCCAGGATCGCGCGAACTTGCCACTCGGCCTGCCCGCCGGCACCGATCATCGCCAGCGTGCGAGCGTCCGGCCGCGCCAGGAGGCGGGTCGCAACGCCGGAGGCCGCGCCGGTCCGCATCGCCGTCAACGTCGCGCCATCGATCAATGCCACCGGCCGCCCCGTCTTCGCGTCGAACCAGGCGACGACCGCCTGGACCGTGGGCAGCCCTCGACCGGCGTTGCCGGGCATGACGGTCACCAGCTTCACGCTGGATCCGGCGCCGCCCTCACGGACGCCCGGCATGAGCAGCAGGTCGCCCTCGTCGAGGGCAACGCGCGACCGGATCGGCGAGCGGTCACGGCCGGCGGCGACATCGCGATAGGCGGCCTCGACGGCGTCGAGCATGTCGTCGATGGGTACCGCGGCACGGATGGCATCGGCGTCGAGGAAGGGCAGGGCGTCGGTCATCGGTCCTCCGCCGCCAAGTCTACCGAGCGCGTTTCGGCCACGGCCCCTCGCGAGAAGGCGAACCACGCGGCCCCGGCGAGTGCGACCAGGGTGACCATGATCCACGCCGCGACCTGCGGCGGAACGGCATCGGCCAGGAATCCGGCCAGCAGGGTCGACATCGCGATCATCAGGGTCACGAGCGCGTAGTCGACGCTGAAAATGCGCCCGCGGATCTCATCCGGCGTCGCACGCTGCAGGCCCAGGGTCGAGAACGTCCACTGCGCGCCGCCACCGCAGTGCGCCATGAACACGAGTGCTGCGGCGAGCCAGATGCCCGGCGCCAGCGGGAACAGCGCGTAGCCGAGCACGAGCACCAGGAACGACCAGCCGATGCCCCGGATCAGCCCTCGATCGTCGGTCCCCATCAGCGAGCGGGCGGCAAAGGGGCCGATGAGGGCGCCGAGCCCGCGCGCGGCAAACAGGACGCCGATGCCGACGTCGCCCGCCCCGAAGACGTTGCGCCCGAAGACGGCGAGGAGTGCCACGATGCCGGTCCCGATCCCGAACGATGTCTTGGTCAGGAGAAAGGTGGCGACGGTGCGACGCTCGCGCGCGAAGCTGACCGCCGTCTTGATCGCATCCGTGATTCGCGGTCGCGGCGCGTGCCCTGGCTCACGGGGCAGCTGGAGCGGCCGGCGGATGCCGACGATGAGCCACGCCGACACCGCGAAGCTGGCCGCGTTGATGACGAAGGCCGCTTCCCTCCCCAGCGTGACGGCGACCAGGCCACCCAGCGCCGCGCCGATGGCGAGCATGGTCCCCCACGCCGATCCGATGAGCACGTTGGCGGCCGGCAGCTCGTCCGCCTCGACGAGGTTCGGGAGCGCCGCCGACGAGGTCGGCTCGAAGAAGGCCGCGCCGACGGCCAGCAGCAGCACGGCGACGAACGCGATCCACAGCGTCTCCGGGCCGGTCGCCAACAGGAAGGCGAGCGCGACCGGGATGCGCGCGAGGTCGACCGCCACCATCAGCCGGCGCCGGTCGAGCCGATCGGCGACCATGCCCGCCAGCGGCGCGGCGGCCGCAAAGCCGCCGGTCTGGAGCGCTAGCACCAGGGAGGCGAGCGCCGACGAGCCGGTCATCTCGAGCGCCATGCCCAGGAGCGCCACGGTGGCGAACCAGTCGCCGGCGAAGCTGGCCAGCTGCGCCACGTAGAGGCGCGCGAAGGCCGGATTGTGGCGGAGGAGGCTAAGGTAGGGCGAGACCTGCATCGGCCGGGCATGATCCCATGCGGCACAGCGCTTGCGATGCCCGGCGGGCAAGGAGGAACCATGATCGACAACGTCCGCGACGACCTCTCGCGACGGACCAACACCGTCCGAGACGAGCTCGATGCGCTGAAGTCGCTGATCCGCATGGCGGTCGTCGGGGCCGTGCTGGGCGCCATCTACGTCGAGCTTCGCAAGCCACCGGCGGAGCGCACCTGGAACGGCAAGCTGCTGGGCGTCGTGCCATACGACTTCCGTCTGCCGTCCCTCGAGGCGCTGCGGCAGGCGTACTGGAACCCGCGCTCTCCGAAGATCGTCACGCCACGCCCGCTGGGCGTCGGCTGGGCCGTCAACATCCCGACCCTTCTCCGTCGTCTCGGCGTCCACAACGAGCTGACCCGCGGCCGCTAGTCGCGAGCGGGCGTCGCCGGGACCTCTCCGCTAGGATCGGGGCCAGATGAGCTGGTTCCCGGTCCTGCTGGTCATCCATATCGCGCTGGCCGTCGCGCTGCTGCTTCCGAGCGTGCTCCTGCCGTTCGTTTTGCGCCGCAGCGACGGCGAGCCGGGCGCATTCACGCGAGCGCTCATCGCGATGCAGGGCACCGGCACGCTGATCATCGCCGCGGGCCTGGCGACCACCGGCGGAGCGATGCTCTGGATCCTGGGTCCCGAGCTGCTCACCCAACCATGGCTTCTCACGGCCTTGACTCTCTACGCGATCAACCTGGTGATCGCCGCGGTGATCAGCCGCCCGAACCTGCGGCGCCTCATGGGCCTCGGCCCCAGCTCAGGAGACGATGAGACATGGCGTCGCCGAGCGCGACAACAGCGCTACGTCGCGTACGGGATGGCGGGCGTCATCGGCGTCATCGGCTTTCTGATGAGCGCGAAGCCGGACCTGTGGTGAACGCTTAGAACCGCGGCAGGGGCAGCGGGCGCCCCAGCACGAAGAAGATGCCCGCGACGATCAGGAACATCGCGATCGCGAAGAACAACAGCCAGCGCAGGACTTCCATGCTCGGTCTCCGATGCGAGAGGTGGTCGGCAGCAGACTCCCCCGTGGGTGGCCGATTCTATCGGTCCCGTCCAGCCTGCGGCACCCCAGCGCCGACCGCTTTAGAATTCGCAGCGTGACGCTTCGCCTGCACGACGCCCGCCGGGGCGGATTGCATCCGTTCGAGCCCATCCCCGGCCGGGATCGGGTCGGCCTGTACGTCTGCGGCGTGACCCCGTACGACACCGGCCACCTCGGGCACGCCTTCACCTACGTCAGCTTCGACGTCCTGCATCGGTACCTCGAGTACCTGGGCCATGACGTCGTCTACGTCCAGAACCTGACCGATGTGGACGACGACATGCTGCGCAAGGCGCGCGAGACCGGCGAGGACTACCTCGCCCTCGGCAACCGATGGGTGACGACCTTCCTGACCGAGATGGCGGCCCTCAACTGGCTGCCGCCGGATCACTATCCGCGCGCCACCGAGCACATCCGGCAGATGCAGGAGCTCATCGCGAAGCTGCTGGACAACGGCCTCGCCTACGCCGCCGAGGGCAACGTGTACTTCAGCGTCGACGCCGACCCGCGCTATGGCGAGGTCTCGCACCTGCCGCGCGAGCAGATGCTGCCGATCGCCAACGAGCGCGGCAACGTGCCCGACATGCCTGGCAAGCGTCAGCCCCTCGACTTCGTGCTTTGGCAGCGATCGGCGCCCGACGAGCCCGCGTGGGAGGCACCGTGGGGTGCCGGGCGACCGGGCTGGCACATCGAGTGCTCGGCAATGTCGATGGCGTATCTCGGGACGCAATTCGAGATTCACGGCGGCGGCGGCGATCTCATCTTCCCGCACCACGAGTCGGAGCGGGCGCAGTCGGAGGGCGCGACCGGCGATCGGCCCTTCGTGGGGTGGTGGACGCACGCGGGGATGCTCAGCTACCAGGGCGACAAGATGAGCAAGTCGCTCGGCAACCTGGTCCTCGTGCGAGACCTGCTGCGCAGCTACTCCGGCGACGCCATCAGGCACTACCTCGTCAGCCAGCACTATCGGTCCGAGGTCGACTTCGTCGAGGATGACCTCAAGCGGTCGGCCGATGACGTCGAGATCCTCCGCCGCGCGTCGCTGCGCGCCGAGGAGGTAACCGCCGACGCGTCGGCGACGTCGCGTGACGGCGACCTCAGCGCCCGCGTGCGTGAGCATTGCTCGCGGTTCCTTGCCGCCATGGACGCCGACCTCGACACGCCACGGGCCCTGCCGGAGCTCGCGGCGCTGGCCGCGCTGGCGCTCGCGACCGACGATCGGGCCGTCGCCGCGGAGGCCGGCTGGATGGTCCGCGAGTTGGGCGGCCGCATCCTCGGCCTGCGTCTGGCGGCCGTTCCCGCGGCGCGCAGCACCGTGGCGGCGTGACCGACGACGATCTCGTCCCGGTCAGCGTCCGGCTCGGCAACGTCGTCCCACCCGAGGATCCCGAGGACTGGACCCGTCCACTCACCTGGGTCGCCGCGCTCGGGATGCTGGCCGGGCCGCTCGCGACGTTCGCCTGGTTCGTGAGCTCCCCGCCCACCGACGCGGCTCATGCGCTCCCGGCGACCTTCGTCGTGGCCGCAGCGCTGGCCGCCGGTGCCGCGGCAACCGGAGCGACGCAGATCGGGATCGCGCGCGCCTGGACCGCCACGCTGGGTGCCGGCCTGTTCGCCGCACTGGTGGTGATCATCCTGGGCGTCGTGATGGCCGGCGAGCGCCAGGTCGGCTCGGCATCGCCGACCCTTGCCCACGCATTCGGTGCGTCCGTCGGCGGCCTCGTCGGTGCCGGCGGAGCGGCGTTGGCAGCCGCCGTGACCGCGCGGCCCTACCCGCGATTCGTCCGCTTCGTCGTCGCGCTCGTGGTCGGGGTCGGCGTGTCAGTCGTCCTCGTGGCCGGATTGATGCCGGAGTCGGCAACGTAGCGCCAACGGAAGGTGGCGGCGCGGTCAGCCCAGGCGGCGCGCCGGCTCGGCGGCCGCCTCGGGCTCCTCGACCAGCAGACACGCGGCAGCATGCCCGGGTCCCACCTCGAACAGGGGCGGATCGACCGTTGGGCAACGGTCGAAGGCCAGCGGGCAGCGCGGATGGAAGCGGCAGCCGGACGGGATGTTCGATGGATCGGGCATCTCACCGCGCAGGATCACCGGCCGCCGCCGGAACGACGGGTCGGGCACGGGTACGACCGACAGCAGCGCCTGCGCGTACGGGTGGCGCGGCTCGGCGAGGACGGCGCGCGTCGGCCCGTACTCGACGATCCGCCCGAGGTACATGACCGCGATGCGATCGGCATAGGCGGCGACGGTCGAGAGGTCGTGAGTGATCATGACCACGCCGATGCCCTGCTCGCGCGCGAGCGCCGAGAGCAGGTTGAGGATCTCGGCGCGGATGCTGACGTCGAGCATGCTCACCGGCTCGTCCGCGATGAGGAGTGAGGGCTGCAGGGCGAGCGCCGCCGCGATGACGATCCGCTGGCGCTGCCCGCCCGACAGCTCGAACGGATAGCGGCCCAGGTAGGCGTCGACCGGCGTGAGCCCCGCCGACGTCAGGGCATCGGCGACCCGCGTGCGCAGCTCCGCGTACGAGGCGCTGATCCGATGCACGCGCAACGGCTCGGCGACGATCTCGCGCACCGTCATACGCGGGTTGAGCGACTCGTACGGGTCCTGGAAGACCATCTGGACCCGGCGCCGGAGCAGGCGCAGGTCGCGCGCCGAAAGTCGTCCCACCTCCGCCCCGTCGAGCATGACCCGTCCGCCGCTCGGCGCCATCAGCCCCATGAGCAGGTTGCCGACCGTCGTCTTGCCGGAGCCCGACTCGCCGACCAGCGCCAGCACCTCGCCCGGACCGAGCTCGAAGCTCACGCCATCCACCGCCCGCACCGGCTGTGCCGGCCGGCGTGCCAGCACGTCCGCCAGCGAGCGGCGCCCGGGAAAGGTCTTGGCCAGGCCCTCGACCCGCAGCAGCTGCTCGGTCATGGCCGGCGCTCCGCGGGATCGAGCAGGAAGCAGGAGGCGCGGCCGCCCGCCGCGGGATACAGCGGCGGCTCGTTGACGCATCGGTCGAAGACGTGCGGACAGCGCGGCGCGAAGCGGCAGCCCGACGGCATGGCGTCGAGGCGGGGCGGCGAGCCCGGGATGCCGCGCAGGGGCCGATCGGGGTGCGCCAGGTCCGGGAAGGACTGCAGCAGCTGCTGCGTGTACGGGTGCTGCGGCGAGGCGAACAGGGTGGCCGCGTCGTTCTCCTCGGCCACCACGCCGCCGTACATGACGACGACCCGGTCGCAGACCTGCGCCACCACGCCCAGGTCGTGGGTGACGAGGATGATGCCCATCCCGAAGTCGTGCGCGATGCCGCCCAGCAGCTCCAGGATCTGGGCCTGGATCATCACGTCGAGGGCGGTCGTCGGCTCATCGGCCACGATCACGTCCGGGTCGCAGGCGAGGGCGAGCGCGATCATCGCCCGCTGCCGCATGCCGCCGGAGTAGGTGTGCGGGTACTCGTTCGCGCGACGCCTGCCAATCCCGACGCGCTCGAGGAGCTCGCCGGCGCGCCGCGCCGCGTCCGCCTTCGACGTGCCGGGCGCGTGCAGGCGGATGGCTTCCTGGATCTGGTCGCCGATGGTGCGCACCGGGTTGAGCGCGTTCATCGCGCCCTGGAACACGAGCGACAGCCGTGTCCATCGGAACGATCGCAGCGCGCGACCGTCGAGGGAGAGGAGATCCTCGCCGTCGAACAGCACCGACCCGCCCACCACGCGCCCGCCCGGCGGCAGCAGGCGGAGGATCCCGAGCACGGTGGTCGTCTTCCCGCAGCCCGACTCGCCCACCAGCCCCAACGTCTCGCCACGGCGCAGGTCGAAGCTGACCCGGTCCACCGCTCGCAGCGAGCGGCCGCCGACGTCGAACTCGATCGACAGGTCGCGCACCCGCAGGATCGGCGCCTCTGCCTCCGCCAGGGGCGGCACGAGCGCGGGGACCGTCCGGTCGCGCGCCACGTCGGACCCGGGCGCCTCGAGGTGATGACGCTTTAGGCGCGGGTTCAGGGCATCCTCCAGCGCGGTGCCGAGCAGCGTCGTCGCCAGCACCACCCACACGATCGCGAAGCCCGGTGGCAGCAGCGCCCACCAGGCGCCGGCACTGACCGCCCCGCGGTCGAACGCGAAGTTCAGCATCTGGCCCCAGCTGATGACCGTCGGGTCGCCGAGGCCAAGGAAGGCGAGCGTCGACTCGGACAGGATGGCCAGGCTGATGACGAGGACCATGTTGGCCAGCATCAGCGGCAGCACGGCCGGCAGGATGTGACGCCGCAGGATGTGCGCGTCGCCGGCGCCGATGGCCCTCGCGCGCATGACGAACTTGCGCTCCCGCACGCTGAGGGTCTGCGAGCGCACCAGCCGTGCGGTCGTGGTCCAGCCCAGCGCCCCGATGACGAAGATGATCGTGCCCAGCGAGGGGCCGATGATTGCCACCAGCACGATCTGCAGCGCCAGGTCCGGGATGACGAGGAAGAAGTCGGTGATGCGCATCAGCAGCGAGCCGACCCATCCGCCGCGGTAGCCCGCGACGATGCCGACAAGGCCCCCGATGACGAGCGCGATGGCGGCGGCCGAGAAGCCCACCACCAGCGACACGCGCGCGCCGTAGAGGAGGGAGGACAGGACGTCCTTGCCGCCGTCATCGGTCCCGAGCACGTGCGCGGCCGACGGCGCCTGGTAGATGTCACCGATGTTGACCCGCACGCTGGCGTACGGGTCGTACGGGGCGATCAGCGGCGCGAAGGCGGCCACCAGCAGCGCAATGCCGAGCATCGCCGCGCCGATGACGCCCATGCGGTGGCGCAGGAACGACCGCCAGGCACGTCGCGGCGCCTCGACCGTGGTGGACGTGGTGGCCTCGAGCACGGCCGTCATCGGCTCATCCCTCGCTCACCCGTGGGTCGAGCCAGCCGTAGATGAGCTCGGCCACCAGGTTCGCGACGACCACCGACAGCGCGATGAGCAGGAAGGCGCCCTGGAGCACCGGGTAGTCGCGGTCCGCGACGGCGCTCACGGTCAGCGCGCCGAGCCCCGGCCAGCTGTACACGGCCTCGACCTGGATGGCGCCGGACACGGTGAACCCCAGGTTGAGCGCGATGAGCGTGACCATCGGCAGCATCGCGTTGCGCAGGGCGTGGTGACGGATGATCCGGTAGGTGCTGAGGCCCTTGGCCCGGGCGGTAAGGATGTAGTCCTCGCCGAAGACGTCGAGCACGCTGCTGCGCATGATGAGCATGTACTCACCCAGGAGCACCAGGGTCAGCGTCAGCGTCGGCAGGATGAGGTGCGAGCCGATGTCGAGGGCGGCCTCCCAGACATCGGCGTAGTTGGCGCCGATGGTGACCCGTCCGGCGGTCGGCAGCCCGAACCATTGCGCGCCGGCCACCAGCAGGATGATGCCCAGGAAGAACGTGGGGAGCGACCACATGAAGAGGCTGAAGGTGAGCGCGCCGACGTCGAGCGCCCGGCCGCGCCGCCAGGCGGCGAAGAGGCCGAGCACCGACCCCAGGATGATCGCCAGCAGCTGGGAGGGCAGCACGAGCCACAGCGTGTTGACCAGAGCCTGGCCGATGAGATCGCTGACCGGCTGGTCCCGGAATGCGTAGCTGGTCCCGAGGTCGGCGCGCGAGAGGGCGCCCAGGTAGGCCGTGAACTGCGAGTCGAACGGGTTGTCCGCCTCGAGATCGACGAAGACGGGCTTGTCCGTTCCGAAGCGCTCGCGGAGCGCCTCGACCGCCGCCGGATTGAGCCGCGGATCCCGGAGGCCCGACTTGGCCGGATCGCCGGGAAGCACGCGGAAGAGGACGAAGTTGAAGGTGATGACCACGAGGACGGTGAGCAGCGCCCAGCCGACCTTGCGCAGCAGGTAGCCGCCGCGGCCGCTCATGTGGCCGATCTATCGGTTGGCGCTCGGGTCACCATGAGGCGCCGGAACCGGCCGAGGCGTCTGCCGACGCCCCGGCCGCATCGGTCTATTCCGCTGGTCGGAGGGCAAGGAGCCCGGACGGATCCTCGAATCCGAGCGTCGGGTCATCCTCCGGCCAGCCGACGAACCTGTCCGTCCGCCAGGCCTGAATCGACTGCTGGTAGTACGGAATGATGTACGGCAGGTCGTCGACCAGGATCTGCTGCATCTGGTGGATCATGTCGACCCGTGCCGCATGGTCCTGCTCGACGGCCTGCGCGTCGTACAGCTCGTCGTACTCGGGGTTGCAGTACCCGGTCTCGCTGAAGCCGGTGTCGATCTCGGTGCACAACGCGACGCCGAGCAGGAAGGCGGGATCGGGATCCGAGCCCCAGCCCCACAGGATGATGTCGTAGTCGAAGGTCGGGCAGCACACGCTCGTCAGCGTGTCCGGATCGAGGCCCTGGATCTCGACCGCGATCCCAATCTGTTCCCACATGCCCTGGAGCAGCTCCGCCTCGCGCGGCGCCGTGTCGATGTCATCGGCGTAGTTGAAGCGGAAGGTCAGGTTCTCGCAGTCCTGGTCGGGCAGGCACTCGCGCACGCCGTCGCCATCGGAATCCTCATAACCGGCGTCATCGAGCATGGCGTTGGCCGCGTCGATGTCGAAGGCGTAGTCCTCCACGTCGGAGGCGTAGTAGTCGCCGAGGCCGGGCGGAACCATCGACAGGCCCGGCGAGCCGGTGCCGAGCGTGGCGACGTCGATGATCTGCTGCTTGTCCGTCGCCATGGCCATCGCCTGGCGCACCGTCAGGTCCTTGAGCGCCGGATGGCCGGAGCAGACGCCGACGTCGGCTGGGCAGTCCTCGGCGGCCGTGACGTTGAACATGATGTCGCGCAGGCTGCCGCCGGCGGCGATGTCGGCGATGTGGACCGTGATGCCCTCGGTGTTCTGGAGGGTGCTGACAGCGGTCGCCGGGAACTCGGTGATCGCGTCGACGTCACCGGTGGTCAGCGCGGTCACGCGCGCATCGGCGTTGTCGATGGTCTGGAAGATCACGCCATCGACGTTCGGCGGCGTGCCCCAGTAGTCGGTGTTGGCCTCGAGCTGCACGAACTCGCCCTGCGATGCCTCGGCCAGCCGGAAGGGCCCAGAGCCGATCATCTCCTCGTTCTCGAAGGCGACTGGGTCGTCGACGCCCTCCCAGATGTGCTTCGGCACGACGTAGATGAAGGCCATGTAGGCCTCGAAGGTCACGAGCGGATCGGCGGTGGTCAGCACGACCGTCGTGGCGTCAGGCGCCTCGACCGTCTCGAAGGGTGCGGCATACGACGGCAGGAACGGGAAGTCCTCGGTGTCGCGGTAGAGCTCGATGCTGAAGGCGACGTCCTCCGCGGTGAGCGGCTCGCCATCGTGGAACGTCGCGCCGTCGACGATCGTCACGGTCCAGGTCAGGCCGTCATCCGACACCGACCAGTCGGTGGCCAGCTCCGCCACGTACTCACCGGACGAGATCACCGAGATCGGCGTGTCGTAGACCAGCTCGTACATGTTGTACGACTCGGCGAGCACGCCGTTGCCGGGGTTGAGGCTGTCCGGATAGCCGCCCACGCCGATGCGGACGGTGCCTCCGGTGGCAGTCCCGCCGCCACCGCTCGAGGCGGACGGCTCACCGTCACCGCCACTGCCGGCGGGTGTTCCCTGGGTGGTCCCACAGGCGGCAAGCAGCAGCCCGAGCGTCACGAGAAGCGAAAACAGGCGATGGCGTCGCACGTCGGTCAAATCCTCCAACCAAGACTGCGCCGCGGCGATGCCCGGGGCGGGACGGCCGCATCGATGGGCCGAGGATGGCATATCTGGCGGATTCGGTCTCCCTTTTCTCGCAACACTGCGGATTCAGTGCATACTCCGCGACCATGACTGACGCCAGCCCTCGATCGCTCGTGCGCGCCCAGGTGGCGCTCGAGTCCTTCCGCCTCACTCCCGACGGGAGCCACGTCGTGTACGCGCTGCGACGTGTGCGCCGCGGCGAATACGAGTCGCACCTCTGGATCCGCCCTTACCGCGGCGGACGTGCCCGGCAGCTGACGCGCGGCCGCGTGCGTGACGGATCGCCCGAGGTGTCGCCGGATGGCCGCCTGCTCGCGTTCGTCCGGACGCCCGTCGGCGACTTCGATGGGCACGGCCAGGTCTGGATCCTGCCGCTCGACGGTGGCGAGCCATGGCGGCTGACGTCGCTGCCGCACGGTGCTTCGAGCGCCCTCTGGAGCCCGGATGGTCGACGCCTGGCGCTGGTGGCACCGGGTGGTTCGCAGCGGTTCATCATCGGTGAGGAGCGAAAGGACCGGCCACCGACCGCGCGACGGCTCACGCGCCTCGACTTCCGTGACGATGAGAGCGGCCACGTCGGCCGTCGCGCCCACCTGTGGGTCGTCGATGCCCGGGAGGGGGCGCAGCCACGTCAGCTGACACGCGACGACTTCGACGTGCTCCATCCGGCCTGGTCGCGCGACGGCCGCCGCATCGCGTTCGCCGCCGACCGCGGGCCGGATGCCAACATCGATCCCCACCTCCAGCTGTGGTCGGTCCGGACGGATGCCCGTTCCCCGCGTGTCCGCGAGCTCGTCAGCCTCCGCAGTGACGCGGATCGGCCAGCGTTCTCGCCGGATGGACGCCGGCTCGCGTTCGTCGGCATCGACGTGGCCGATCCACCGGACCATGTCGATCCCTCGCTGTGGGTGATGGAGCTGCCGTCCGGTGAGCCGCGCAACCTGACTGCCGATCTCGATCGCCCCGTCGGTGACTGGGCGTGGTGCGACCTGGTGATGGCCGAGGACGCCTCCGGACCGGTCTGGCTGGACGACGCCACGCTGGCCGTCGTCGTCGGCCGCGAGGGACGCGGCGTCCCCTACCGCGTGAGCCTCGACGGCCGCGCCGAGCCGATGGTCGATCCGGCCACGCCGCTCACGGCGGCCGGACTTGCTACCGCATCCGGCCAGGTGGCCATCAGCGCGGGCGTGTCGGGGCGCTCCGGCGAGGCCCTCGCGGTCGACGGCGGGCGGCTGCGACAGATCACGCGCGAGGGATCGGCGTGGCAGCGCCGCTTCCCGGCGGTTGAGCTGAGCGAGCTGACCCTGGATGGTCCTGCCGGCCCGATCCAGGCCTGGCTGGCGTCGCCCGGGAACGCCGGCCGTCGTCGCCTGCCGACGGTGCTCCACATCCACGGCGGTCCGACGGGCTCCTGGGGACCCGGAGGCACGCTCGACGCGATGGCACTGTGTGCTGCCGGCTACCGGGTGCTCATGCCCAACATCCGTGGATCCACGACGTTCGGCGCGGATTGGATCAAGCCGTTGGCCGGCGGCTGGGGCCGCGTCGATGCGGAGGACGCGCTCGCGGCCCTCGACGGCCTGGTCGACCGCGGCCTTGCCGACCCGCGCCGCACCGCCGTCATGGGCCTGTCGTATGGCGGCTTCCTGACCCAGTGGCTCATCGGCGTCAGCGGCCGCTTTGCGGCGGCCTGCAGCGAGAACGGCGTCGCGAACCAGGTCTCGACCTGGGCGAACTCGTTCTTTGGCGTGCACTACAACCGACGCGCGTCGCTGGGTGATCCCCTCTCGGAGGACGGCATGCTCCGCCTGTGGCGATCATCGCCGCTGCGGAACGCGGCGAACGTCACCACACCGCTGCTGATGCTCCAGGCCGAGGAGGATCGCATCTGTCCGCCGGCGGATAACGAGCAGCTGTTCACCGCGCTCAAGGTCCTCGGCCGCGAGGTGGAGTACATCCTCTATCCGGAGGAGCACCACGAGATGAAGTCGTACGGCCGGCCCGACCGCCGGATCGATCGCATCGAGCGGATCCTGGCCTGGTTCGACCGATACGTCCGCTAGCGTCTCACGCGATCGGCGACTTCCGGCTGAGGCGGTCCGCCAGCCCGCCGATGGTCAGCGCCAGCCCGAGCGCCAGGATGCCGATGGCGGCCACCACCCTGAACGCCTCGCCGCCGAAGGCGGTCGCGAACACGAGGTAGGCGACCACTCCCCCGGCGGCGATGCCCGAGCCGATCCACTTGAACGCCGGTGCATCGGCGATCCAACCGGCCGCATACATGCCGAGGCCGAAGCTGAACGGCACGACGCTCCACAGGTAGGCCCAGGCGCCCCACCGGTCACTGAGGCTGGTGTAAAGGAGCGCCGCGCCGATGCCGGCCAGGAATGCGCCCGGGATCACCATGCCCGCGCGCAGTCTCCGGTTGCGCCCGGGAAGCAGCGCCGGGACGAGGAAGAAGAGCGACAACGCCACGATCAGCAGCGGCCACCAGCGGAGGACGTCGTCACTCAGCCCGAGGTCGCGCACGAACGCGACGAGCGGCTCGCTGGCGAGCACCACGAGGCCGACGATGAGGAGGAGGACGCCGGCGACGAGCTCGATCGTGCGACTCACGGCGCCGAGTATACGGTGGCATCATGCCGCCGATGCCCGCCCGCCCCGGCCCCCGTTCGCTGCTGCGAGTCCTCGGGCGGCGCCTGCCTCGGACGCGCGGCGAGCTCCGCGTCAGCGGCATCGGTGAGGTCGTCGCGATCGGCCGCGACCGGTGGGGCATCCCGTACGTCGAGGCTGCGAATGACGCCGACGCCTGGTTCGGGCTCGGCTTCTGTCACGGCCAGGATCGCGGCTTCCAGCTCGAGCTCCTGGCGCGCGCCGGACGCGGAACGCTGGCCGAGCTGCTGGGCAGAGCCGCTCTCCCGATCGACCGCCTGTCACGGACGCTCGGCTTCCGCCGCATCGCCGACGCCCAGCTCCCCATGCTGGACCCGGACGTGCGATCCGGGATCGACGCCTACGTGGCCGGCGTCAACGCCGCGGCGACGGCATCTCCGCGGCCGCATGAGCTCGTCCTGCTCCGGGGCCGGCGGACGGCGTGGGCGGCCACCGACGTGCTGGCCTTTCTTGGCCTCCAGTCGTTGGCACTGGCGGGCAACTGGGACACCGAGCTCGCTCGCCTCCAGATCCTCCTGGCCGATGGCGCCGATGCGCTGCGCGAGGTCGAACCGACCTACGGAGACTGGCTGCCGGCGACGACGCCGGTGGGCTCCTGCGTCGGGCCGGCGCTCGACCGCCTGAGCGCCGACCTCGCGCTCCTGCGTGACGTCGTCGGCGGATCGGGCGCGTCGAACGCCTGGGCGATCGGCGGCGAACGGACCCTCAGCGGCAGGCCAATCCTGGCCAACGACCCGCATCTGGCTCCTTCGGTCCCCGCCCCGTGGTATCTGGCCCACGTCCGGACGCCGGAATGGGCCGTGGCCGGCGCATCCTTCGTCGGCGGTCCGGCCTTCCCCACCGGCCACAACGGCCACGCGGCGTGGGGCATCACGGCGGGATGCAGCGACTCGGCCGACCTCTTCTGGGAGGAGGTGGATACGGTCGCGCTGACCGCGCGAGGGCCCAACGGACCTGAGCCGATCGAGCGTCGCCGCGAGGAGATCGCCGTGCGCGGCGGCGCGCCGGTGGTGGAGGAGATCCTCGTCACCGGGCGCGGCCCGCTCGTCACGCCGCTGCTCGACGGCACTGACGTTGCCCTCTCGTTGCGGGCCACGTGGCTCGAGGCGGTGCCGGTTCGCGGCTTCCTCGACGTCCATCGCGCCCGCGACTTCGGCACCTTCCGCGACGCGTTTCGAGCGTGGCCGGGACCGGCCCTCAACGTCGTCTACGCCGATGCCGGCGGCCACGTCGGCTGGCAGCTGATCGGCACCCTCCCGCGGCGAACGGCCGGCAACGGGACGCTTCCGGTTCCCGCCTGGGCCGGCGGCTGGGAGGCCGAGCACCTCTCGCTCGACGACCTGCCGAGATGTCTCGACCCGGACGCGGGCTTCGTCGCCGCGGCCAACAACGCACCACGGGCTGACGTTCCCGACGGCCCGTTCCTCGGCGTCGACTGGCTCGACGGCTACCGCGCCGCGCGCCTCGTCGAGGCCATCGGCGAACGCAGCGACTGGGACGTCTCGGCCACCACCGAGCTCCAGGTCGACGTCACCGCGGTTCCATGGCGAGAGCTGCGCGACCTCGTGCTCGGGCTCGAGCCGGACGCGGAACCGGCTCGAGCGGCGCTCGACCTGCTGAGTGGCTGGGATGGCGTGGCTTCGGCAGATTCGGCGCCGGCATCGGTCTACGAGCTGTTCGTCGCCGAGCTGGCGTCACGGCTGGCGCGCGCCGCGGCGCCCGCATCCTGGCAGTGGGCCATCGGCGCCGGGTTCGGCGACGCCTTCCCGCGCACGTCGTTCGGCGCGCGCGTCGTCAGCCAGCTGGTGGCGACCATTCGGGCGGGCGATCACGCCGCCGAGCTGGCCGCCGCGCTCGCCGTGGCCGTCTCGACGCTTCGCCATCGCTTCGGCCCCGATCCGGCGGACTGGGCCTGGGGATCGGTCCGGCCGCTGCACCTGCTGCACCCGCTCGGTGTGCGCGCCCCGCTCGATCGGCTCCTCAACCTCGGCCCGGTGCCGATCGGCGGCGACGCGAACACGGTCGCGCAGGCCGGCGTGCGCCCGCTCGAGCCACTGGCCAACCCCGCCGCCATCGCCAATCATCGGACCGTGATCGACCTCGCGGATTTCGAGCGCAGCCGATACGTCCTCGCGGGCGGCCAGTCCGGCAACCCGCTGTCGCCCCACTATCGCGACCTGTTCGCCCTGTGGCAGCGCGGCAATGGCGTGCCGATCGCCTGGTCGGCCGATGCTGCCCGCTCGTCGACGATCGACCGGCTGGTCCTGGGGCCCGAGGCGTGAACGCGCAACCGGCATCGACGCAGAGCTCTCCGCCGCGGATGGCGACCTTCCTGCGGCGTGCCGACCTCATCCGCTGGGCCGGGATGGCGAGCATCGGGCTCGGGCTCGCGGTGCTGATCGTCTACGCCTGGGTCGAGTACATCAACGATCCGGGCATCAGCCTGATCGATGGCTACTGGATCGGTCGCGTACCGTGGACGCCGGCAGGCGTGGTGCTGATCCTGGCGGGCAGCGCCGCAACGCAGCTGGCCGGTGCAGCGATCGTCCTCGTCCTCGGTGATTGGCTGCGGCGGCTGCTGCTGATCCCCATCCTGATTCCACCCCTGGCCTGGTGGCTGACCGGGTTGGGCGTGGCGCCCTTTCCACGGTTCATCGGACCGGACCCTGTGACGCTCGCCTATTCGCTGCCCCAGGCCGCGGCGGTCGCGCTGATCCTCCCGGCCCTCGCCGTCGCCGCGCTGGCGCTCGTGCCGGTGCAACCCGATCGTCGCGTCAGGCTTCGTGCCGTGCACGACGCTCGCGACGAGCGCTCAGCCGATTGCTAACTGGCGGCGGTCACGTGGGCGGCGGGCGATCCCACGACCCCCGTCGGGCTTACATCTCCCCTTCGTACGCGGGCTGCGGCATGCGCAGCTGCTTGTCGGTCCGGTAGCCGAGCAGGTAATCGGCCTGCATGAGCGTGTGGATCTGCGAGGTGCCCTCGTAGATGACCGAGCCCTTGCTGTTGCGCAGGTAGCGCTCGACTGGGTACTCGTTCGAATAGCCGTAGGCCCCGTGGATCTGAATCGCGTCGAGCGCCGAGGCGACGGCGTGGTCGGTACAGAACCACTTCGCCATGGACGTCTCGCGCGTGTTGCGCTCGCCGCGGTTCTTCTTCCAGCCGGCCTTCCAGACCAGCAGGCGCCCGGCCTGGATGC
>JAICRD010000030.1 GCA_025937535.1 Chloroflexota bacterium
AATGAGCCGCCATGCGCGCAACCGCGCGGCCGTGGTTGCCGTCGGTTGCGGTCACCAGCATCGCGCCGGGATGCCGCTCGAGGACGCGGTGGCACGCCCACGACGCGCCCAGCACCTTGAACGCCGGCATGCCGAGCCGCGCGGACTCATCCTTGACGAAGACCCGGCCCACGCCGAGCTCGTCGGCGAGCGCCGGCACCGGGACGAGCGGAGTCGGGGCGTAGCCCGGCAGCGACCGATGGAAGGCCTGGGCGCCGCTCGCCGTGATTGGGACCGTCGCCGTGCGAGCGCTGGGCCGCGCGTACCACACGAGCTGCCGCTCAGGCCGGGTAGTCGTAGAAGACGGCGACCTGCCGTCCGTCGGGATCGGCGATGCGAAAGCTTCGGGTGCCCTCCCAGCGGTCCCCGGACGGTGGAGCCGCGAGCGCGAAGCCCCGGCGGCCCAGCTCCTGTGCCCAGGCGTCGACCTCGGACGCCGTCTCGACCTTGAAGCCGATCTGGATGCCGTCGCGGGTGGCTGAGTCGCCGCGACGGAAGCTGAGCTCGAAGCCGCCCAGCTCCAGGTCGGTGCCGGCATCGTCGCCGGCGAGGCGACGGAAGCCGAAGGCAGCTTCGTAGAACTCTGCGACGCGAAGCGGATCCGTGGAGCGCAGGGCCAGCTGCCCGACGCCACGCATCTTCCTCATCGGAGCACGCCAGGGATGATCAGGCGCCGGCGTCGGCGGCGACCGGCCACAGCTCGCGCGACGCGTTGCGGGCGACGAGATCGGCCACGAACGAGTCCAACGCGATTCCCTGCGACGACTCCCCCGTCCGCAGGCGCGGCGATACCGCGCCGGCGTCGACGTCACGGTCGCCGAGCACGACCATGACCGGGATCTTCTGCTCCTGGGCCTCCCGCAGCTTGGCCTGCATGCGCTCGGACCGATCGTCGACCTCCGCGCGCAGCCCGGCGCCGAGGAGGGCGGCGCGCACCGACTCGGCGTACTCGATGTGGCGATCGGCGATCGGCACGATCATCACCTGCACCGGCGCGAGCCAGAACGGGAACGCCCCGGCGTACTGCTCGGTCAAGATGCCGATGAACCGCTCGAACGACCCGTAGATGGCGTAGTGGATGACGACCGGGCGCTCGAAGCCACCATCGGCGGCGCGGTACTCCAGGTCGAAGCGCTGGGGAAGCTGGTAGTCGGCCTGGATGGTGGCCATCTGCCACTCGCGACCGAGGGCATCCTCGATGAAGATGTCGATCTTCGGCGCATAGAACGCTCCGCCACCGGGGTCGAGCGAGTAGGACATGCCGTCCTCCTCGAGCCGCTCGCGGAGGCGGTTCTCGGCCCGCTCCCAGAACTCGTCTGAGCCCAGGCGCTTCTCCGGCCGCGTCGCGAGCCTGGCGCGGGGCTCGAAGCCGAATGGCCCGTACTGCTTGCGCACCAGCGAGAGGGCCAGGCGGATCTCGTCGTCGACCTGGTCGTCGCGGCAGAAGACGTGGCTGTCGTCCTGGGTCAGCTGGCGGACGCGGAACATGCCGGCCAGGACGCCGGTGCGCTCCTTGCGGAAGAGCACCGAGTAGTCGGCGAAGCGAATCGGCAGCTCGCGGTACGAGTGCGCCCGGGTCTTGTAGATCAGGATCTCTTCCGGGCAGTTCATCGG
The DNA here is from genome assembly GCA_025937535.1 of Chloroflexota bacterium. Classification (GTDB taxonomy): domain Bacteria; phylum Chloroflexota; class Limnocylindria; order QHBO01; family QHBO01; genus JACDBZ01. Next base: position 1,654 of record JAICRD010000030.1, read on the forward strand.
CTTGAGGCCCGACACATGGTCGTAGTCATCGAGGACGAACATGTTGTCCTGGTAGTTGCCCCAGTGGCCGCTCGTCTCCCACAGCTCCTTGCGGACCAGGCTCGGAGTGCGGACCTCCTGGAAGCCCGCCTCGCGACGCACCTGCCGCGACCACTCCTCGAGCGCGCGCCAGATGGCCATGCCGCGCGGATGGAGGAAGGGCGCCGCGGGCGACTCGGGATGGAAGGTGAAGAGGTCCAGCTCGCGTCCCAGCTTACGATGGTCGCGCTTCCTGGCCTCCTCGATGCGCCACAGGTAGCGGTCCAGCTCCTCGGAGGTGTCCCAGGCGGTGCCGTAGATGCGCTGGAGCATTGGCCGCGTCTCGTCGCCGCGCCAGTAGGCCCCCGCGGTGTTCAGCAGCTTGAAGGCGCCGAGCTCCCCCGTGGAGCCAAGGTGCCCACCGCGACACAGGTCCTCGAACGAGCCGTGGCGGTAGAAACTGACGGTCGGCCCTTCCGACTCGGGCAGGTCGTTCACGATCTCGACCTTGAACGGCTGGCCCTTGGCTTCCAGCTCGGCCACGGCATCGGCGCGCGGCAGGTCCCTGGCGTGCTCGAATGCGAGGGCGGCCTGCTGCTGCTCGCGCATCTTCGCCTCGATCTGCTCGAGGTCGGCCGGCGTCAGCGGGCGCGGCAGGTCGAAATCGTAGTAGAAGCCGTCCTTGATCGCGGGGCCGATGCCGAGCTTCGCATCGGGGAACAGCTCGAGCACGGCCGCGGCCATCATGTGGGCCGCGCTGTGGCGCATGGCGGCCAGGTGATCCTGCGTTCCCGAGGCCAGCGCCGCGCCGGCGTCCGTGCCGATCTCGTCAGCGTCGATTGCCATGCGCCGAAGGGTAACGCATGGCGAGTGACGCCACTACGGCGGCGCCCCGGGCGCGTCGAACGGTCCCAGGGCGATGTGCCCCGGACGCACGATGCCGGTTGCGCGATGCAACGGGCTGTCATGTCCCGGCACGGCGCCGAGCGCGTACACGCTCATCGTCATCCGCTGTGCGCTTCGCCCGCGCGCGGCCGCGACGCGGAGGACGTCGACGCGGTACGGGTGTTCGGGAGCCGCGGCACCGAACGATGCGAGCCCTCCGAAGTGCAGCGATCCCGGGTGTGAGGTCATGAGCCACGCGATGTGGTTGGTGGAGAGTTCGACGCCGCCGAGCAGCGCACGAAGGTTGATGGCCTCGGGCGCACCGTCCCCGCCAGGCGTGATGAGGAATCCGAAGGCGATGCGCTCTCCGCGCTCGACGTCCCGCACCCAGCCCGACGCGGCCACCTGGTCCGCCCGGGCGACGGTCACATACCGGTCCTCGGCCTCATCGCCGTCGCCAACCTGCACCCGAACCCGATAGACGCCCGGAGCGTCGTACCGATGCGTCCGGCGGGCCCGAACCACCGATCCGGGATCGACCCGCTCCTGATCATGGCCGCCGTCCTCCCATCGCCACGTCGCGAGAGCGCCCGCTTCGGGGGCGCGGAACCGCACCGACACGGTGGCGAGGCGCCCGCTGAAGACCGGACCCGCGGGCGCCAGGAGGCGGATCGTCACGCGCTGAGGATCGTCCGAGCCGGCCGCGGGCGCATCGGGAGGATGCCCTAATTCGGGGATGTGCCCGCGAAACGAGCGTGGCGTGCGCTAGGGCGCCGAGCTGACCACCCCCGACTGCACCGCCACCGCCGCTGCCTGTGCGCGGCTGATGACGTCAAGCTTGGCGAGGATGTTCGAGACGTGCACGCCGGCCGTCTTCTCGCTGATGAACAGCTCACCCGCGATCTGGCGGTTCGTCAGCCCGCGCGCCACCAGGGCCAGCACCTCGCTCTCGCGCTGCGTCAGGCCGAGCGGCCGTCCGGACGGCGGCAGCGCCTCGGCGTGCGCATGCGGCAGGCGCAGGCGGGCACGTGCAGCAAGTCGCTCGATGCTCGTCCGCATTGCCACGGCGCCAACCGACTCGGCGGCCGCATGGCCCCGGCGCAGGGCCGCGACGGCCGCATGGCGCTGGTCCAGGGCGAGGCGTGCAGCCGCCTCGCGCCACCGCGCGTACGCCTCCTGGGCGGCCAGGCCGAGCGCCGCCCACTGGTCCGCGGTCGCGGTCCACGCATCGGCCTCGCGGTCGCCCTGGTCCAGCCGAAGCAGCTCGGCGCTGACCTGGCCCACCCATGCCCGCGTCTCGGGCAGGTCGACCGCCGCGGCCGGAAGCCCCTCGTAGCGGGCTGCGGCAGCAAGGCGGAGGAGGCGGGCGCGCAATTCGGCGAGCTCCGGCCCGGTCGCACGGCGCCCGCGGACTCGAGCGGCCTGATCGGCGCAGGCCCGGGCGCCGGCGGCGTACAGGTGCCGCGTCCAGATCGGATCGTCCGGCGCTAGCAGCCGGTCGAGGGCCTCGTCCAGCAGATGCACCGCCCGCTCGGTCCGATCCTGCCAGCTGGCCAGCTCGATCGCGGCCGTATAGGACGGCGCGATCATCTGCTGGCCGATGAAGTTGCGCGCCAGGGCGTGGATCTCGTCGACCATGGCCTGCGCTTCGTCGAAGCGGCCACGCCACGTCCACAGCAGCGCCGCGTTGAACAGGAGCTCGAGCCGCACCGGCCCGCGCGACGGGCGCATCAGGGCGTCCTCGAAGATGGCTTCTGCCTCGGACCATGCCGCCGCGCGCATCTTCATGACGCCATGGATGCTCGCCAACCACACGCCGCGCGACCGCTCGAGCCCTGCGACCTTCTGAAGCTCCGCCCACTCGGCGATCATCGCAAGCGCGGCCGGCGTGTCACCCAGCAAGATCCCGACGGCCCAGGTGCCATCGATATACGCGATCGCCTGCGCATCGGGGTCGCCGGAGACAAGCGCCATGTCGCGGGCGCGGTCGACGTCGGCCACGCCTCGCTCGGTGTCGCCGATCACGCAGCGCGAGATGCCGCGAACCGCGAGGCTCCAGCTGATTACCGCCGGATCGTTCAGGCGCTCGCCGATGGCGACCGCCTCCTCGGCCACCTCGATCGCCTCGCGGTACCTGCTCATCACACTCAGCGCGCTGGCCCACGCGCCGGCCACCACGGCCCGCTCTCGCGAACCATCGGCCGGCACCAGCTCGAAGGCGCTGCGGGTCGTCTCGATCGACTCCGCCTCGAGGCCGTGCTGCCAGAGGTATTCGCACAGGTGCTGCCGGAGGATGCCGGCCCGAGTCGGATCGGCATCGGCATCTTGCATGGCGATCGCCTGTCGCACGAGGTCGATGGCGTCGGCCGTGTCATCGGACAGGTACGCCGCCACGGCGGCCGCCTCGTGCAGCGCGACGAGATCGACATCGGCGTGGGCGGCTCCTTCCTGGTCGAGCGTGCGCTCGATCGCGCGCCGGTACAGGGCGACGGCATCCGCGTATGCGTGTGAGGCCGATGCATGCTCGGCCGCGGCGATCAGTGCGGGCAGCGCCTCGCCGGCGTCGCCGGCCGCGTCCCAGTGCAGCGCCAGGGCCAGGGTTCGAGCCGAGGGAGACAGCAGCGCGGCACCATCGGCGCTGCCTATCGACCGAGCCACCGCCTCGTGCATCGATCGTCGCTCGTGCGGCAGCAGGTCGGCGTACAGCGCCTCCCGCACCAGCGCGTGGCGGAAGGCGTAGGTATCGGCGTCGTCGGGCCGGACGACGTGCGCATCGCACGCGACGCGGAGCCATGAGCCGATGACGGAGGCCGTGGTCGCGGTGAGTGCCGTGAGCAGGCCGACCGACGCCCGCTCGCCGATGACCGCCATGTAGCGCAGCATGCCCTGCACCTCGTCAGGCAGCGACGCCAGCCGGGCAAGGAGGATCTCGCCGAGGTTCGGCGGCAGGCGCACGTCGCCGCCACGGGAGGCGGCAACGAGCTCCTCGACGAAGAAGGGGTTGCCGCCCGACCGGCGGCTGACCTGTTCCACCAGCGGAGCGGCCGGCTCCTCACCGAGGATGCCGGCCACGACGTCGTACACGGCCTCCGATGCCAGGGGCGCAAGGTCGATCCGTTCGAGGCGGCGCCGACGCTCGAGCTCGCTCAGCAGCGGTCGCAGGTCGGCAGCCGGTTCGTCCGTCCGCACCGTGGCGAGCAAGCTGATTCCATTCGACCAGCGGCCCGCGACCAGGAACGCCAGCAGATCGCGCGTGGCCGCGTCGCTCCAATGCAGGTCCTCGATGGCAACGACCACCCGTCCGTGGGCGCTGGCACGCTCGAGTGCGGCGACGATCGACTCGAACAGGCGCGCCTGACCGGCCGGTCCATCCGCCCCGTCCGCGCCGGCGAGCTCCAGGGCCGTCGTGAGCTCCCTCCGCAGCGCGCGCTGGATCTCGGACGAGGCGGCATCCTCACGCCGCCGAACGGCGTCCAGGATCGGACCGTAGGGCAGCGTGCGGCCGGCGAACGGAATGCACGACCCGCTCAGGATGAGGCAGCCGCGAGCGCGGCTGTCGGCCAGGACCGCTTCCAGAAGCCGGCTCTTGCCGAGTCCCGCTTCCCCGCCGATCAGGATGAGCGGGGGCGACCCCGAGGCATCCGCGAGCAGGGACGTGGCGCGCTGGAACTCTCCCTCCCGCCCGACGAGCGTCGGGCACGAGATCCGCCCGGGCATTGCTGCATTATCAGCACCTCCGCAAGTACCTCGGTACGGCCTCAGTACCGGATGCGCGGGTCGATCAGGGCGATGACGAGGTCGACCAGGAGGTTGGCGACCACGATGCAGAACGTCCCGAACATGACGGTGCCCATGATCAGGGGGATGTCGGTGTTCGTGATCGAGTCGACCGCCAGCCGGCCGACGCCCGGCCAGCTGAACACCTGCTCGATGATGACCACGCCGCCCAGGAAGAAGCCCAGGTCCAGCCCCAGCTGCGTCAGCAGCGGCGGCAGCGTGTTGCGGAACGCGTGGCGCCAGGTGACGCGTCGGTCCCCGAGGCCCTTGGCCTGTGCCGTTCGGACGTAGTCCTGGTGCAGCTCGTCGAGCATCGCGCTGCGCGTGAGCCGGGTGTAGTACGCGGCGCCCGTCGCGCCGAGCGTCAGTGCCGGGAGGGCGAGGTAGCGAAGGTCCATCGGCTCGTAGCCGCCGATCGGGAAGAGCGCCAGATCGAACGCCATCAGCGGCCGGAAGGCGAGGAGGTCGATGAGCATGTACCCCAGCCAGAACGCCGGCACCGAGACGAGCACCGTGCTCAGCATCGTCGCGGCGCGGTCCCACCCGCTGCCGCGCCGTCGCGCGGCCAGCACGCCGAGCGGCACGCCGATGACCAGCGAGATGGCGATGCCCGCGAGGGCGAGCTGCGCCGTCGCCGGCACGCGGCTCAGGATGAGCGGAAGGACCTCGGTGCGATGGTGGTAGGAGTGCCCGAGATCGCCCTGCAGCGTCCGGGCAAGGTAGCCGCCGAGCTGGACCATGAACGGCTCGTTCAGCCCGAGCGCGTCACGGATGCGCGCCACGTCCTCGGCCGAGCCACGCAGGCCGACGATGGCACGCGCAGGATCGGCGGGAACGACGTAGGTGAGCACGAAGGTGACGACGGCCACGGTGAGCAGGACGAAGAAGCCCCACAGCATGCGCGTGGCGAGGAAGCGGATCACGTCGCTGCGAAATATGCGCCGACGGCCGGGGCGGCGATGCCGCCCCGACCGCCGACTCGCGTTCCGCGGCGATCAGCCGCTGACGCCGTACTTTGCGAGGTCGACGAACCAGACCGGATGCGGGTCGAAGTTCGTGAGCCGGTCGGAGATGAACGTGTCCGTCGCCGGGAAGTAGATCGGCACCCACGGCGCGTCTTCCATCACTCGTTGCTCGAGCTCCTGGTACATCGCCAGGCGCTGGTCGACGTCCTGGAGGCCCTTGGCCTCTGCAGCCAGGGCGTCGTTGTCCTCGTTGCAGTACCACGAGACATTCGCCCCACCCTCGACGGCGGTCGCGCACGACAGGATCGGATCGTAAAAGTCGGACGGGTCCGGGAAGTCCTGGAACCAGCCGATGAGGACGAGCGGAGCCTCGTGAGGCGTCGTGATCGTGCCGAGCAGCACGTCGAACTCCTGGGTCACGATCTCGATCTCGATCCCGATGACCGCCAGGTCCTGCTGAATCGCCTGGGCGATTGCGCTGCTGTCCTCGCTCGGATCGGTGTAGAGCGTCGTCGAGAAGCCGTCGACCCCCGCCTCGTCCATCAGCTCCTGCGCGCGATCCGGGTCGTAGTCGTACGGCATGCAGTCAGGATTGAAGCCCGGAAGCTCCGTCGGGAAGATGCAGTGCGCCACGGTGCCGCGTCCACGCAGCAGCTGGAGGATGTTGTCCTTGTCGATGGCGTGGTTCATCGCCTGGCGCACCAGGACATTGCCCAGGGGACCATCGTCGGGCGGCGTCGTGTCCATCGAGAGGTACGTGACCGCAACCTGCTGGAACACGAAGATCCGATCGTCGTAATCGGGATTGTCGCGGAGGCTCGTGACCATGCCGGACGGGATCGGGTCGCCCATGATGTCGAGCTGGTTGGCCTCGACCTGCTGAACGGCCGTGTTGGCGTCGATGCCCACGCGGAACTCGACCCCCGCGTTGGCGGGAGGATCGCCCCAGTAGTGCGGGTTCAGCACGAAGGTGGCGCTCTCGCCGATCGTGCGCGATTCGAGCAGGTACGGGCCAGTGCCGACCGGCGTCTCGCTGAATGCCTCGGTGTCGTCGGTGGCGAGATCCGCCGGGACGACGGACGCGAAGGGCATGGCCAGGATGTTGAGGAACGTGAGATCGGGGTTGGTGATCGTGATCTCGACCGTGTAGTCGTCGACGGCGACGAGGCCGGTCGCCTCGTCTGCCTCACCATCCACGACGGCCTGCCCGCCCTCGATCAGCGTGTAGAACGCGCCGGCGACCGGCGAGGGCGCCGGTGTCAGGTTCGGGCTGAGCAGCCGATTCAGCGAGAAGACGACGTCGTCCGCCGTCATCTCGCGGTGGACGGTGCCATCCGGCATGACGAAGCTGACGCCCTCGTGCAAGGCGAACGTGTACGTCAGGCCGTCGTCCGAGACGGTCGGCATCTCCGTTGAGAGCTGCGGGACCAGCTCGGTGCTGCCGCCGTAGGTGACGAGCGTCTCGAAGATCAATCGCTCCGCTGGCCAGCTGATGTAGTCGTACCCCTGGCTCGGGTCGAGGGAGGCGATGTCGCCCTCGAAGCCGATCGAGACCGTGCCGCCGCCGCTCGCCGGCTGGCTCTCATCGGTCCCTCCGTCCCCGGATGCCTCGCTGGCCGCAGCCGACGGCGACGCCGCGTCCTGGGCGCCGCACGCCGCCAGCAGCAGGATCAGGGCGAGCAGTGCAGGAACGGTAATTCGGCGCGGGCTCGGGCGCATCGGGTCTCCTCCCGTGAACGGTGGCCGGCCGTCGGCGATTTGGGCACGCCGCGGCCCCGGCGCCACGAGGATGGGGTCGGCCGCGCCGATTGGCATCGGGAGGATTCCCTATTTCTGCGGTGCGGTCAGCGCCACCCGTGCGGGTCGATGGCGTCTCGCAGCGAGTCGCCGAGGAGATTGAAGGCAAGGACCGTGAGCATGATCGCCGCCCCGGGCAGGACCAGCAGGCGCGGGTCGGTGCGGTAGTAGCTGGCGTGCTCGCTGATCATCACGCCCCAGGACGCCGCCGGCGGCGGCACGCCGACGCCCAGGAACGAGAGGCCCGCCTCGAACAGGACGGCCGCGGCGATGCCGAGCGTGGCGTACACGACGATGAGCGACACGACGTGCGGGAGCACGTGCCTCCACAGGATGCGGAAGCTCGATGCGCCGAGCGCGCGGGCTGCGGCGACGAACTCGAGCTCGCGCAGCAGGCGCATGCGTCCGTAGACGACCCGCGCCGTCGCGGTCCATAGCAGGCCGCCGATGACGACCGTGACCAGGAACAGGTTCGGCCCGCTGATGGCGACCAGGGCGATGGCCAGGAGCAGCGCGGGCAGCGAGAGCACCACGTCGGTGAAGCGCATGAGCAGCGTCTCGACCGGCAGCGCGATCCGGGTTCGGCCCCGCCCGAGCACGATCGTGCCGGCGAACGCCGCGACCGAGCCGATGAGCGTCCCGACCAGCGTGGCGACCAGGTTCGCGCCGATGCCGACCGTCAGCGACGTCCGTGCGCCGTGCAGCAGCCGGCTCCAGTAGTCACGCCCCAGGCGATCGGTCCCCAGCCAGAACTCGGCGCTCGGCCCGACCGGGTCGCCGGTTGCCGTGAGGCCCGCGCCGCGAATGGCGAAATTCGGATCGTACGGCGCCAGCACGTTGGCGCCCGCGGCCAGCATGATGAGCGCCCCGACCACGACGGCGCCGATCCAGAAGCTGGGGTCACCGCGCAGCTGCCGCCAGACGCGCGATGATGCGGACGCCAGGTCGACGCCGACCTCGTCCTCGGGATCCGCTCCGAACGGCAGCGTCGCCGTCGTGGGAACGACGTCCCTGGCCATGTCGCGTTCCTCGGGTGGGTGGCGCCATTATCGGCATGCCGTCCATCCGGCGGCGATCCGCATCGATCAGTCCGGCTCGTCAGCCGGGTCGAGCCCTTCCTCCTCCTCGAGCTGGTCGCGGCTCGCTTCCGGCTCGCCCGGCATCCCGGTCTCCGGGATCGGGTCATCCATGTCGGCGGTCGGCGGCATCATTCCGCCGCCACCGGGATACGCGTCGTCGCCGATCGGGTCGCCGGCGTCACGCGCCGGATCGTCGAGGGGACCCTGGCCCGGGCCCTGGGGGTTGTCGCGATCCATCATGGCGATGCGCCATGCATGCCGCGGGCCACCGAGTTAGCGCTCAGACGCGCTTGAACTGCTCGAACGGCTGGCGGCAATCGGCGCAGTGGTAGATCGCGCGGCACAGCGTCGGCCCGAACGCGTTTTCCATGGTCGTGTTGCGCGAACCGCAGTACGGGCACTCGGCGATGGACAGAACGGTCAGCTCGGCCAGATCCGATCCGACCGCCGCCGGTCCGAACTGCGGCGGCGCGAAGCCGCTCATGCGCAGGCGCTCGCGGCCCTGCGGGCTGATTCGGTCGCTGGTCCAGGGGGGGTCGAAGCTGATCTCGACCTCGACCCGCTCGGCCAGGTTCAGGGCGCCGACGCGTTCCCGTATGCGGTCCTGCATGACGGCGATGGCCGGGCAGCCGACGAAGGTGGGCAGCAGCTCGACGCGAACGGCATCGTCGTGGACTGCAACGGAGCCGATGACTCCCAGGTCGACCAGGCTGATGGCCGGGATCTCCGGGTCGGCGATGCCGCCGAGCTCGTCCCAGACGCGCTCCTCGGGGGATCGGACGCTGCCCGGCATCACCATATCGCCGCCTCCTCGGAAGACGCGACGCTGGTGAATTCGCCATGGAGCCAGGCGAACTCATCGGTCCTGCGCGTGCGTCCGTCGGCGGTCGGCGCCGCCGCCGGCAGTTCGCCGGTGATCGGCTCGAGCCTCCGGCGCACCTGGCCCTGCCACTCCGTGTCGAGGGCGTGCATGGGCTCACGGAGGACGCCGGCGCGCACGAGGGCCGCTTCGCCGTCCAACGGCGCGAACAGCTCCTGCGCGTCCGCCCAGAGCGTCCGGAGCGCCGATGCCAGCCGCTCGCGCGGCTCTGCGGCGCCATCGGCAAGCCGTCGCAGCCACGCGTCGGCATGCAGCAGGTGGTACGTCTCCTCCCGGCGCATCTTGCCGGCGAGCATCGCCAGCGGCTCGTACGTCGACGCCGCCAGGGCGGTCAGCCGGACCGCATCGGCGGTCTCGTACAGGTAGCGGCGGGCGACGCTGAAGGCCCAGTCCCGCCGCGCATGGTTCAGGAGCGCGGCGTGGCGGAAGTCCTCCGCCGCGCGACCGTAGGCGATGCGATCGGCGTCGTCATCGGTCAGCTCGGCCAACATCTCGTACAGGGCCTTGGCATGGCCGATCTCGTCCTGCGCGATCGAGCTGGTGGCGACGTCCTCCTCCAGCATCGGCGCGATGCCCGTCCACTCGGAGTCCCAGAAGCCGATGACGAACTCGTCGTCGGCAAGGCTCAGCAGCAGCTCGGCGAGCGCCTCGCGCTGAGCGAGGTCGAGCTGGGGGACGAATCGGACCGTCACTCCCCCGCCTCCGAGGCGGCCCGAGCCTTCGCGGCCTCCAGCTTGTGCTTGATGATGTATCCACCGGGCTTCTTGTGCGACCGGTCGAACGGGGGCTTGAGCAGGTCCGGGTCGTCGAGCTCGCTGATCGCATCACGGGCGACGATCCACAGCCGGTGCGACTCGCCACGGCGCCCGTAGAACTCGCGCGCGTAATGCATCGCGAGCTCCTCATCGGGAGCGTTGACGTTCCCGGCATGGATCATGGGATCCCCTTCGTCCTCCTGGCGGAAGACCTCCCACACGCGCTCAGACGGCTGCGATTCCACGCATCAAGCGTACCCCCGCCGCCCCTTGACCGCCATCCGGCGTACCCACCGCGCAGCGTCGGTACCGATCGTCACCGGCTCGCCTATGCGGCAGCCGTCGCGCCCCCGAGCAGCGCGTCGCGAACCCACTGGGTCTCGGCGAAGTTGACGCGGCGGAATCCGAGGCGAGCTTCGGAGGCCGGCCCGTGGCCGGTGACGACCGCCTTCAGCTCGGCCCAGTCAGGCTCGGTGTACTGCCAGCGCCCGCTCGTCTCGTCGTGCCGGAGCTCCGGATCCGGAATGCGCAGGCCCAGCTCGAGGATGCGCGGCACGTAGATCGAGAGGAACTCCTGGCGCAGCTGCTCGTTGTTCTTGGCCTTGATGCGCCAGTGCAGGTCCTTGTCCCTGGCTGGATCGGTGGGCGGGCCGTGCATCTGCATCAGCGGGCCCCACCAGCGGTCCAGTGCCTCCTGCACCATCGCTCGCTGCGTCGGCGTGCCGTTCATGAGCGTCAGCACGACGTCGCGGCCGTGCATGATGTGGACGGACTCCTCCCAGCAGATCTTCTTCATCGTGCGGGCGTACGGCGCGTATGAGGAGTCGCGCAGGGCCTGCTGGCTCACGATGGCCGCCGCGTCCACCAGCCAGGCGATGATGCCCACGTCAGCCCACGAGCGCGTTGGGTAGTGGAAGACGTTGTGGAACTTCGTCTTGCCGTCGAGCAGGTCCTGGAGCATCGCCGAGCGCGGCTTGCCGAGGTCCTCGGCGACGCGGTATAGCAGCTGAGCATGGCCGACTTCGTCCTGGATCTTCGACGTCAGGGCAAGCTTCCGGCGCAGCGTCGGCGCACGCATGATCCAGTCGCGCTCCGGCAGGACCCCCATCAGCTCCGAGTTGGCATGCATCTCGACGAACTTGAGCACCGCGGCGCGGTAGTCGTCGGGCATCCAGTCGTCGGCCTCGACCTTGCCCCCGGAGCCGACGTGCGCGTAGAAGGCGTCGGCGTCCCCTGGCGCGTATGGCGGCCGGCCATTGAGCGGCTGGATCGTATCGGCGTCATCCATGGCGAACCAAGGGTACTGCAAGACCGATGCGACCGGCACGAACGGGCCGGTCTCCGCGGCAGGGATCGGCGGGCGCGCTCAGCCGTCGCCGTGCGGCGCGCGCTTGAGCGGCCGGTGCCAGCGCGCGTAGGCCTCGTCCGGGCCGTACGACACCCATAGCCGGTCAGCGCCGACCGTGACCTCCGGCCGCGGGATGTACAGGTCAACGGGGATCAGCCCACTCGTCCGCACGAGCAGGTAGTCGGCGAAGACGGCGTCCACCGTGCCGATGCGGCGGCCGCGCTCGCCGGTCAGGCTCGCGCCGACGCGGATGGCGGCCGTCTCGGTGCTCACCGTCACAGCCTAGCGGACGGTTCGGGCGTCGCCACCTCGATGGCCCAAGGCACGAGCGAGATCGCCAGCGGCAGCGACCCGAACGGCTCGCCGTCGAGATGGACGCGCGTCCCCGAGCTCCCGTCGACGTCGATGGCGACCGCCGTGTGCATCGACACGGCGGGATGGCGGACGTGGGTCCCGCGGTAGAGGTTGGGCAGCTCGCGCAGGGCGGTGATGCGCGAGATGTCGCCGACGACGCACACGTCGAGGAGCCCGTCGTCGGCGCGCGCGTCCGGTGCGATCCGCATCCCGCCGCCGTAGTACGCGCCGTTCGCGATGGCGATCATCAGGACGTCGCGCTCGATCACCTGCCCGTCGAGAGCGATGCGGACGCGGCAATTCTCGAATCGCCGCAGCTCGCCGAGCGTCGTCAGCAGGTAGCCGGCCCGGCTCGCCTGCCAGCCGCGACGGCGCGCCATCGCCGCCGCCACCTGGGCATCGAACCCGATGCCTCCGGCCGACGCGAACCAGCGCTCCTCGCCTGCGCCGTTGCGCGCGCGGCCCACGTCCGTCGCGCGGAGCGAACGACCGACCGCCACCCGCCACGCTGCCGCCGGCTCGCCGGGCAGGCCGAGGCTGCGAGCGAGGTCGTTCCCGGTCCCGACCGGGATGATGCCGAGCCCTGGGACAGCACCGTCGCTCTGCAACGCGCCGTTCAGCACTTCCTGGATCGTGCCATCGCCGCCGACGGCGATGATGCGGTCCTGCCCGCGCGCCGCGGCGGTTGCCGCCCGCTCCTCGGCATCGCCCCGGCGGCGCGTGATGAACAGCTCCACGTCCGGACGTCGCTCCAGCCGCTCGCGAAGCCACGGGATGAGCCTCGCGGCCCGGCCACCGCCGGCCGTCGGGTTCACGATCACCAGCGGGGCGTGCGGCACCGACCGATTGTGCGGTTGGCGTCAAGCATCCCGACGCGCTACGGTCGTGTCATGGATCGCTGGCTGCGCCGCATCGGACGGCTCATCGGCACTGCGCTGGGGGCATTCGCGGGCGTCACCGCCATCCAGCTCATGCGCCTGCGGCGGATGGAGTTCCTGCCCGGCCATCCGGGCTTCTACATCAACCACGTCGTGCGCCCGAGTGGCGCGCCAGCCGACCGCGTCCCGCTTCGGGTCGTGGTCCTGGGCGACTCGACCACGGCCGGCGTCGGCGTCGACCGTCCCGAGGACTCGCTCCCCTATCACCTTGCTCACCGCATCTCCGAAGCCGAGGCGCGGCCGGTCCACGTCGTGAGCTACGGATGGGCCGGCGCGCGAGTCGCGGACCTCGTCCGCCAGCAGCTGCCGCGCGCCCTCCAGCCGCTGCGAGCGTCCGAGACCGAGCCGTTCCTGCCCGGAGCCGATGTCATCGCGGTCGTCATCGGATCCAACGACGCGACGCACCGAACCACGCCCGGACGCTTCCGCGCCGACCTGCGCGCGGTCCTGACCGGAATCCGCGAGGCGGCCCCGGCCGCGCGCATCGTGCTGGCCGGCATCCCCGTGTTCCGCGGCGCGCTGCGCGGGGTCGAGCCGCTCATCTTCCTCGCCGATCA